>JAFPDR010000106.1 GCA_017389885.1 Kiritimatiellia bacterium | reverse complement strand
TCAAGCTCGCTGTAGGCGGGACGCACCGCGATGATGTCGGCAGTGACGCTCGGCTTCGGATACTTGCCGAGCGTCTTGCGGTATGCCTCGATCTTCGCTGCGTCTTCTTGTCTCTGCGTCATGGTGGATTCGCCTTCTTTGAGTTGACGGTGTATATTATATCATATTGCTCATTTAGCCACAAGGGGGTATTTCAAAATATTCTGCGCGGTGGCAGGTAAAAAGAAAGGGCCCGCGCGAGCGGGCCCTTTCTTTTTGCACGATCTTGAAGGCATTAGGCGACGGAGCCGCCGGCCTTCTCGATCTTCGCCTTCGCGGAGGCGGAGCACGGAACCTTTACGGTGAACTTCTTGGTGAGTTCGCCGTTGCCGAGGATCTTGATCTTCGGCTGCTTGTTGTCCGTGAAGCCCGCCTTGGCGAGCGTCTCGACAGTGATCTCGGCACCCGCCTCGAACTTCTTCTCGAGGTCCGAGACGTTGACGGCGAGGGCCTTCGCGTTGAAGCGGGCGTTGTTGAAGCCGCGCTTCGGGAGGCGCCTGACGAGGGGCATCTGGCCGCCTTCGAACACGAGTTTGTGCTTGTGGCCCTTGCGGGACTGCTGGCCCTTCTGGCCCTTCGTGGAGGTCTTGCCCATGCCCGAGCCGCAGCCGCGGCCGACGCGCTTGCGGCGCTCGCGGGCTCCGGGGGTGTTGGTGAGTGTGTTAAGTTCCATTTTGATTACTCCTTCCTTACGCGCGGAGCGCCATGATCTCGGCCTCGGAGCGGAGCTTCGAGAGAGCGTCCATCGTGGCCTTCACCACGTTGAGGCGGTTCTTGGAGCCGAGGGACTTGCCGACCGCGTCGCGGATGCCGGCCGCTTCGAGGACGGGGCGCATGCCGCCGCCGACGATGAGGCCCGTGCCGTCCGGAGCGGGCTTGAGAATGACGCGGCCTCCGTCGCAGACGCCTTCGACGTCGTGCGGGATGGTCTTGCCCTTCATGGTGATCTTGTGCATGTCCTTGCGGGCGGCCTCGCCGCCCTTGCGGATGGCATCCGCGACCTCGTTGGCCTTGCCGAAGCCGACGCCGACCTTGCCCTCCTTGTCACCGACTACGATGACTGCGGAGAAGCTCATGCGGCGGCCGCCCTTGACGGTCTTGGCGCAGCGGTTGATGAACACTGTGTGCTCGTCGAGCTCGTCGCCCTGGTCCTGGGGACGCTTGTCACGATTCATGGCCATTACTTGTCCTCCTTCTTCGCGCTGACGGAGAGTCCCGCCTCGACGGCGGACTCGACGATTGCCGCGACGCGGCCGGTGTACTTGAATCCGCCGCGGTCAACGACCACGGTCGAGATCCCGGCGGCCTTCGCGGCCTCGGCGGCCTTGGCGCCGAGGGCCTTTGCGACCTCGACGTTGGCCTTCTCGTCCTTGAGCGTGTTCGCCTGGGCGAGGGTCTTCCCCGCGTCGTCGTCGATGAACTGGACGTACATGTTCTTGTTCGTGACGCAGATCGACATGCGCGGACGCTCCGCGGTGCCGATCACGCGCTGGCGAAGGCGCTGATGGCGCTTCTGACGCTGAACTTTGCGATTGAACATCTCTGTTGCTCCTTACGCCGCTATTAGGCGACCTTCTTGCCCTGTTTGCGGCGGATGTGCTCGCCGACGTACTTGATGCCCTTGCCCTTGTAGGGCTCGGCCGGGTAGTACGAGCGGATGCGCGCGGCGCATTCGCCGACGAGCTGCTTGTCGATACCCTTGATCGTGACCTGGAGTCCGTCGTTCTCGACGCTCGCCGTGATTCCCTCGGGGACCGTGAAGATCTTCGGGGAGGCGAAGCCGAGCGAGAGCGCGAGCTCCTTGCCCTTGAGGACGGCCTTGAAGCCGGTGCCCTCGATGGACAGCTGCTTCTGGTAGCCGGCGGACACGCCGATCACCATTGAGTTGATCAGCGCGCGGGCGAGACCGTGGAAGTTGCCGTGCGCCTTGTCGTCGTCGCATTCGACGATGACCTTGCCGGCCTCTTCCTTCGCCGTGATGCCGTCATGCATCGTGTAGGAGAGCTCTCCGAGCTTTCCCTTGACCGTCACCTTCTGGCCCGCGATGGAGACGCTGACGCCTTCCGCGAGCTTGACGGGTTCTTTTCCGATTCGAGACATTGTCCTTGCTCCTGAATTATGCGACCGTGCAGATTACCTCGCCGCCGAGCTTCTCCTTCTTGGCCTGGGCGCCGCTCATGACGCCCTTCGAGGTCGAGAGGATGACGAGACCCATTCCGTCGAGGACGGAGGGGATCTTGCTGACGGGAGCGTAGTGGCGTAGACCCGGCTTCGAGACGCGCTTGATCTCCGTGATGGCGGGGACCGCCCTGTCGGAGTACTTCAGCGTGATCACGAGCTTCTTCGGGAACTCGCTTGTCGTGACGGCGTCGGCGATGTAGCCGGCCTCCTTCATGACGCGGGCGATTTCGCCCTTGAGGCTGCTCGCGGGGGTGGCGACGGAGTGGAGGCGGGCCTTCAGACCGTTGCGGATCGTCGTGAGCATGTCGGAAATGGGATCCATTGTCATTTCGGTGATTCCTTTCCTTTTACGTTACCACGAGGCCTTCGTGACGCCGGGGATGAGGCCGGCGACGGCGAGTTCGCGGAAGCAGAGACGGCAGACGCCGAACTTGCGGATGTAGGCGTGGCGGCGGCCGCAGCGCTGGC
>JAFPDR010000105.1 GCA_017389885.1 Kiritimatiellia bacterium | reverse complement strand
TGACGGCCCGGGCAAGCGTGCGGACCGCCAGATCCTCCGACAGCGCGGAATCTGAACAAAGCCGGTACGCCAGCTTGTAAAGACGCGCGGAATAGGACGCGACCAACGCCTTCGCACCCGCCTCCGGATCAGTCCGAATCTGTTCCCAAATGCACATGTCCCGATGTGTACAACGTGCAATCAGATGATTTGGTTGGGCGCAAAAACATATTCACGGCATCCGAGCCGACGGCGGCGTCATCCGCCAACAATCTCCTCGCGCAGTCTGACGCGGGAGAGGAAGCGGGCGTGGAGGAGAAGCGGCGGGATCGTCGCGAGCTGGCAGAGGACGTCCGAAATCGGCATCGACAGCCATATCGCGAACGGCTTGTCGTCCATGAAGTGCGGAAGGAACCACACTATCGGAAGCAGCACCACGCCCTGCCTCAGCATCGAGAGCGCAATGGATACCCTGGGCTTTCCGATCGACTGGAAGTACGTCGTCGCGAGGACGTTTACCGATATCGTCCATATCATGCAGTTCGAAAGCGCGAGGTCGTGCGCGCAGAGCGCCACGAGCTCCTCGCTGCCGGAATGGACGAACAGCCGCGCGAGGAGATACGGGAACGGAGGCACCACCTGCACGACGAAGGCGAGGAAAGTTAGGGCGCTCGTGACGATGAAGCCGGTCTTGAGCGTCGCAAGTACGCGTCGGAAGTTGCGCGCGCCCCAGTTGTATCCGAACAGCGGCTGAAGCCCCTGCTGGCAGCCGAGTATCGGCATGAAGACGAGGATGAGCGCCGAGCTGAACACGCCGAGCGACGCGATCTCGTCCGTGCGCGCCGCCTCGTCCGGCATCCACTTCGCGAACGCGATCTGGAGCGACGCGACGATCACGGCGCTCATTAGCTGCTGGAGGAACGGGGCGAGTCCGATCGCAAGCGTGCGCACGAGGAGCTTCGGATATATCCACACGCGCCTGAGCCTCAGCCTTATGACGGTCTTCCCGCTCCAGTAGTACCAGAACGCGCAGAGGCACGAGAGCAGCATCGCGACGTCCGTCGCCCACGCGGCGCCTTCGATGCCCATTCCGAAGCCGAAGATGAGAAGCGGATCGAGCACCATGTTCGCGCCGAATCCGACGACCATGCACATCATGGAGCGGATTGCGCCGCCCTCCGCGCGGTGCAGCGCGGAAAGCCCGAACGCAAGATGCGAGAAGAGGTGCGAGAAGAGGACGATCTCGAGGTAGGACTTCGCCGCGGACCTCGCGCCGGCAGTCACCTTGTCCGCCCCGCACACGGAAAGGAGCGGGTCGATGTATATGTAGAGAAGCGGAATCAGGACGGCGTAGAACGCGACCTTGAGCGCGACAGTCTCGCCTACGAGCTTCTCGCAGGAGACGCGGTCGTTCTCGCCGAGCTTGATGGAAAGCACCGCGGCGTGCCCTACGCCGACGAGCGGACCGAACGCCGTCAGCAGCATCATGACGGGCATCGCGATCTGGAGCCCCGCCATCGCGTCGACTCCGCACCATCCGATGAACGCGCGGTCCACAACGGAGTAGAGCGCGTTCAGGGTCATCGCGACGAGCGCGGGCCAGGAATACTTCAGAAGGACGCGTCCGATCTTTCCGGACGCAAGCTCCGCTATCTCAGAAGACGATCGCGACATCGGGGAGGGCCTTGCGTATGCGGGCCATTTCCTCGGGCGAAATCTTCAGCTCGCCGAGCTGGAGGACCTTCATGCCCTTCCATGCAGAGAGGTCGGCGGGGAGGCGTTCGACAAGCGTGCGCGAAAGCGAGATGAACTCGAGCCCCTTCTTCTGCGCGAGCCACTCCGGAACCTCCTTGATCGGATTCCCGCTCAGCTCGACGTCGGTGAGCGACGGAAGGTCCTTCAGCTGCTCCGGGACTTCGGCAAAGGCGTTGTCGCGGAGGTATATGCGGCGGAGGGACGAAAGGGAGTCGAGCGGAGGCAGCGACGAGAGCTTGTTCTCGTTGAGCCTGAGCCACTTCAGGCCCTTGAACTCGGCGATCCCGTCGAGGTTCGTGAGCGCGTTGCGGTCGAGGTTTATGTAGTCGACGACTTTCGCGTCGAGGCCGGGGGCTGCCGAGGCGAAGTCGGCGAATCCCCTTCCCTGGAGGTATGCGCGAGCCTCGGCCGGCACGGTCTTGTAGGCCGGCTCCGGCTCGACGAAGCATCCCGCCGCCGCGGCGAGCGCGGCGACGAGAGCGTATGCGGCGATGTTACGCATTTGCCGCGGCCTGGATGATTCCGGCGAAGTCCGCGGCCTTGAGCGCCGCGCCGCCGATGAGTCCGCCGTCGATGTCCTTCTTTGCGAGGAGCTCCGCGGCGTTGCCGGGCTTCATCGAGCCGCCGTACTGGATGCGGATCGTCTCGGCCGTCTCGGCGCCGAAGAGCTTCGCGAGCGTCGCGCGGATGAACGCGTGGACGTCCTGCGCCTGCTCGGGGGTCGCGGTCTTGCCGGTGCCGATCGCCCACACGGGCTCGTACGCGATGACGAGCTTGGCCGTGTCCGCGGCGGTGACGTCCTTGAGTCCGATCTTGAGCTGGCGTCCGACGACTTCCTCGACGAGGTCGGCCTCGCGCTCGGCGAGCGTCTCGCCGACGCACATCATGACGGTGAGTCCGGCGGCGATCGCGGCGCGCGTGCGCTTGTTGACCGTCTCGTCCGTCTCGCCGAAGTACTGGCGGCGCTCGCTGTGTCCGGTGATGACGTACTTCGCCCCGGCGTCGACGATCATGCCCGTGGAGATCTCGCCCGTGAACGCGCCGTGGTCCTCCCAGTGGCAGTTCTCGGTTCCGACGCCAACCTTCGTGCCGGCCGCGGCCGCGACCGCTGCGGGAACGTCGATCGCGGGCGTGCAGCACACGATCTCGACCTTGTCGGCGTACTGCGCGGTCGCTTCGGCAACAGCCTTCACGAGCGCCGCGGTCTCCGACGGCTTGACGTTCATCTTCCAGTTTCCTGCTATGATTTTAGTTCTCATTTTTGTGTTTCTCCTAAAATTCGACGTCTTCGGCCTTCCAGACCTTTCAACCTTTCACCTTCTCGACCTTGAACTTCCGATGCTTGACCCCGGCCGCCTTGAACATCTTCTTGACGGTGTCGAGGAAAGCGTAGTCGCCTCCGTAGACGACTTCCTTGAGCCCCGAGTTGATTATGAGCTTCGCGCACGTGAGGCACGGGGAGATCGTTACGTAGATCGTCCCGCCGGCGATGGAGTTGCCGTAGCACGCGGCCTGGCAGATGGCGTTCTGCTCGGCGTGCGTGCAGAGGCACTCCTCGAGGTGCGTACCGCTCGCGACCTTCCCGGCGCAGCGCGGACAGCCCCCCTCGAAGCAGTTCTTCACGCCCTTGGGCGTTCCGTTGTATCCGGCCGAGAGGATGTGGTTGTCCTTCATTATGACCGCGCCGACCGACCTGCGCAGGCAGTTGCTGCGCTTCGCGACGACGGACGCGATCTCCATGAAGTACTCGTCCCAGGTGGGACGCGTGTCGTTCTTTGACTTCCGCTTCATGTCAGCATCCCTGGAGCAACAGTCCGGTCGAGGCGAGGTCGCGCGCGTCAAGCGCGTAGACGGGGTCGATCTCCACGGGCACGTCGTCGGCCACGTTGACGCCCGCCGCCGCGAGCTGGCGGCGCCACTTCGCCTGCAGGTCGGCCTGGCACGTCGCGGGGGAGTCCTCGCCCGTCGCGTTCTTGACGGGCGAGAACTCGTCGCGTCGGTCGAACGCGCAGCACGAGGCGCCCTTCGCGTCCGCAAGCGCGTCGAAGATGA
>JAFPDR010000012.1 GCA_017389885.1 Kiritimatiellia bacterium | reverse complement strand
GGTGTAGTAGGCGGTCGTGAAGTCGACCGCGTTCACCGAGACATGCTTCGCCTTGATGCGGCGCATCGTCACGTTCTCGACGAAGCCCCCGCGCGTCGGCGTGGTCTTGAGGCGGAATATACATGTACACGGCGGGACGGGACGTCCCGCATCCGGCACGGCGATTTTTGGTATAATCTACGGTCGATGAAAGTTTGCTTCGAAACGTTCGGATGCCGGCTCAGCCGCGCGGAGGCCCTCGAGCAGGAGGCGGAGTTCGCCGCGCGCGGATGGGAGCGCACCGAGGGACACGCCGACGCCGATCTCATAGTCGTCCGCGGATGCTCCGTCACGCAGCGCGCGCAGCGCGACTGCGAGCGCCTCGTCGAGCACATCAGGCGGAAGTATCCGATGAAGCGCCTCGTCGTCACCGGATGCCTCCCGCAGAAGACGAAGGACTTCGTCCTCAAGGCGCGCGGCGCATCCGCCGCGCCCGCGATCCCCATGCGCACCTCGCGCGCGTACCTGAAGGTGCAGGACGGATGCTCCGGGAAATGCACGTTCTGCATCGTCCCGAAGTTCCGCGGGCAGCCCGCCTCCACCCCCTTCGCGGAAGTCCTCGAGAAGGCGCGCCGCTTCGTGGACGCGGGGTACTCGGAGCTCGTCGTAACCGGATGCAACCTGTCGCTGTACGACTCGGACGGAAAGCGCCTCCCGGAGCTCGCCGCGGCGCTTGCGGACGTCGCGCCGCGCGTGAGGCTCGGGTCCGTGGAGCCTTCGGACGCCGCGCGCGAAATACTCGACGTCATCGCAGAGCGGGCGAACGTCTGCCGCTTCCTCCACGTGCCGGTGCAGTCCGGCTCCAGCAGAATCCTCTCCGCGATGGGGCGCCCCTACTCCGCAAGGGACATCGACGAGTTCGTCCACTTCGCGCGCGAGAAGGTCCCGGGCATAGCGCTCGGATGCGACCTGATGACCGGCTTCCCCGGCGAGGGAGACATCGACTTCCTCGCGACAAAGGGGCTCCTCACGCGCGCAAGGTTCGAGCGCGTGCACGTCTTCCCGTTCTCCGAGCGGCCGGGAACCCCGGCGGCCGCGATGCCGGGCGCGGTGCCGGACGAGATACGCCGCGCGAGGGCGCGCGAGCTCGCGTCGCAGGCGGACAGGATCCGCTCCGCCGCCGCGCGCGAGTTCGTCGGGAAGACGGTCGAGTTCGTGGTGGAGGACGAGAAGACGTGCTCGGGATGGACCTCCGAGTACTTCTGGTGCTCCTGCCCCCACTCCCACGCCCCGCGCAGGTCGCTCGCGAAGGCGAAGATCCGCACGTCGGAAGGCCACGCCCTCTCGGGCGAGATCGAGCGCCATGGCGGGTGAGATCGTAAAGACGGAGGGCATCTGCCTCGCCGTGCACCCCTGGTCGCGCACAAGCCACATAGTTAGGTGGCTCACGCCCGACGGACCAGTCGCGTGCCACGTCAAGGGCGCGGCGAGGCCGAAGAGCGCGTTCCTCGGACAGTACGACCTCAACTACACGTGCGAAGTCCTCTATTACGCGCGCGCGAGGGGCGAGCTGCACGCGCTGCGCGAATGCGCGCCAATTGACATGCGCGAGGGACTGCGCGGCGACTACAGGGCCCTCGCGCTCGCGGACTACATGCGCGCGCAGTGCGCGGCGCTCGCCCCGCACGGTCCTGACTGCGCCCCGTGGCACGCCCTCCTCGGAGGCGCGCTCGACTCCCTTTGCGGGCGCAAGAACGAAGGCGGAGACTACCTGCGCACGCTTCTCGCGTTCGAGCTCGGGGTGCTTCGGCTCTCGGGCCTGTACCCCGAGATGGAGGCGGAATCCGGCGCTTTTGCGCTTCGCGGCGAGCGTTCCATGCCGGTTTCGGCCGAGGTCGCGAGGTGCCTGAGGAGTCCGCTCGCCGAAAAAAACATTCAGATTCTGGTAGACGCGGCGAGGGCAATTGGTGTATTCTATACATTCCACCTGGACTCTGCCCCGGAAATCCGGCGCACGGTCCTGAGGATGATTTGCAACAACGAACAAGGAACAGGAAAACAAGATGAGTAAGCTACATCTCATGGGCACGGCGCTGGTCGCCGCGGCGGTTGTCGCCGGATGCAACAAGAACGAGCCGACGGCCGTCGAGGCCGAGAAGCCCGCCGCTGACGTCGCGGCGACGGCCGAGGCGAAGCCGGAGGCGGCGGCGGAGGCAGCGGCCGAGGCGGAGAAGGATCCGAACGAGGTCATGCTCTCCGTCGGCGACGCGAAGATCACGCGCGGCGAGATCGACGCGCAGGTCGAGGAGATCTTCAAGAAGCAGGGCGACAAGATCCCGCCCGAGGGGAAGGCCTACTACAAGCGCATGTTCGCCGGACAGATCGCCCAGGCGTTCGTCACGGAGAACGTCCTCTGCGCGAAGGCGAAGGAGCTCGGCTACAAGATCGAGGACGGCGACATGAAGGCGTTCGAGGAGAAGATGCTCAAGCAGTTCGCCGGGCGTCCCGACGCGCCGAAGACGCTCGACGAGTTCGTCGAGAAGCTCCCGTTCGACAAGGAGTTCGTCAAGAAGCAGTTCGAGGGGCAGATCCTCATAGAGAAGATGATCGCGGGCGAGGTCTCGTCCAAGAACAAGAAGGACTACAAGGCCGAGGCGCAGAAGAAGCTCGACGAGATCAAGGAGCAGAACGCCAAGGCGGAGACCTCAGCCGCAGACGCGGAGAAGAAGATCAAGGAGATCAAGGCCGCGCTCGACGCCCTTCCCGACGAGGAGAAGGCCGCGAAGTTCGCCGAGATGGCGAAGGAGAAGTCCGACTGCCCGTCCGGCTCCAAGGGCGGCGACCTCGACTTCTTCGGGCACGGGCAGATGGTCAAGGAGTTCGACGAGGCCGCCTTCGCGCTTCCCGTCGGCAAGATCTCCGACATCGTCAAGACGCAGTTCGGCTACCACGTCATCCTCGTGACGGACAAGAAGCCCGCTGTCGAGGCGAAGGACGGCAAGCCCGCCGAGCCTGAGAAGGTCCGCGCCAGCCACATCCTCGTCAAGGCCGAGGCGCCGCGTCCGCTCCCCGACCTCGAAGACATCGAAAAGGGCATCCGCGCGCGCGACGAGAACCAGCAGGTCGGCGACTTCCTCAAGGGCATCATCTCGGGCTCCGGCATCAAGGCCGCGGACGAATACAAGCAGATGCTCCCGTGAGGGTTGCCAACGCAGGCCAGAATATGGTATAATTTGCGCCCGTTGAAAGGAAAAGAAGACAATGAGCCAGCATGCATCTCTTAAGGGTTCCGGCAAGATCACCTCTAAGCGCAACGTTCTGAAGCGCTTTGAGCGCGTCAACCTCCTCCAGAAGCGCGGGGAATGGAAGGAAGGCAGCCGTGGCCTCGGTCTGAAGAAGACAAAGCCCGAAGCGTAAGCCCCGTCAGCGGGCTTCGCGGAACTCGACCGAGAAGACGGTCCTGTCCGTAAGTTCGGCGCGGAAAGTCCAGTTCGTAAGGACTCCTTCCGCGTCGACTTGTTTTATCATCCTCTTGAGCTCCGACACCTTCGGCTTCGCCCTGAGGTAGAACTTTCCGCCCTCCTCCGCGTGCATC
>JAFPDR010000104.1 GCA_017389885.1 Kiritimatiellia bacterium | reverse complement strand
CGACCGCTCGTACTGGGCGCTGAACGCTGGCTGCTGGCTGCTGGAACACTTCCAACGCATCAAAAATTCGTTCTACCTCGCGTCAGCGGGGAGAAGGAATTTTTGATGCGTTGGCCGTACCAGATTTCCGCGCACGCGCGGCTACTCCTCGACGGAGACGGAGCGGAACTCTATCGCGCCGCCTTCGGACTGGAGCGCAATCGCGCCCTTCGGGGTCTTCACGCCCTTCACGCGGTTCATCTCGACTCCGTTGAGGCGCGAGACGAGCTCGTCGCCCTTCGCCTCGATCTCGAGCGTGTTCCACTCGCCGAACGCCTTCTCGGCGGACGGACCCTTCCGCGGCGCGGCGGCGATGCCGGACAGCGCGTCGGACGGATCGTACGGCGTGCGCGGCGCGACGCCTTCGAGAACGGAGCCGCCGAGCGCGAAGATGGAGCACGCGCCCTTCGGGTCGAGCTGGTTCTCGTAGCACCGCGGTATGAACGTCCCGGTTTCCGCGGCAAGGCGGACGAAGACGCCGGAGTTCGGACGCTCCGTCATGCGCCACCAGCGGTACTGCAGCTTCAGCTTGAAGTCGCCGAAGTCGGCGCGCTTGGTGCGCAGATAGCCGAACGGCGTGCCGGTGGTGCGTATCGCGCCGTCCACGACGGACCACGTCGGCTCCGCGGCGGCGTATCCGCCCGTCGCGTCGTTGTCCGCGACCGATACCCAGCCCGCGAGATCCTTGCCGTTGAATAGTTCCGCAGCGGAGCACACAGCCCCGACAAGCGCCGTCATTGCGATGATAGCAGTTTTCATGCCGTATATTATACCCTATTTTTTGATTGACGGATTGACAGATTGGGGGATTGACAGATTGACGGATTGACAGATTGACGGATTGGCTTAGAAGCTTTTGTCGATGAAGATGTGGCTCTTGGCGTCGGAGGCCCAGGGAAGGATCTTGAGCACGAGGCCCTTCGTCCCGGCCGGGAGGCGGCGTAGGGCGTAGCGGATCGGCCTGCCCTTCCAGAAGTCGTCCTGCACGAGCTTCCCGTCCGCATAGAGCCGCGCCATGTCGCCTTCATACGCAATCTCTAAAATCGCGTCACCAGGCTTGAACGGCACCTCGTATTCCGCCGCGGCGTTCCACGCGCTCTCCTCGGGAGGCATCGCGACGCCGTTAGGTCCGATGGCGACAGGCGGCGGAGTGCCGGCGCCCTTCAGGCATTTGAGATCGGCCGTGGAAAGGCGCCGACATTCGGCGGACGGCGGACGGCATTCGGCGAGCTTGTGTCCGTCCAGTATCCGCTCGATCTTCCCGTCCTTCTCGACGCCGATCCAGCATTCGCCGTCGGGCCTCAGCCGGCGCACGTAGTCGTTGTGGAAGACGAACCTTCCGCGGCGCGTCTCGTGCTCGCTCGTGAACACCGGATCTGCGACGGCAAGCTCCTCCGCGTTCTCGCGGCAGAAGTCGGCGAGCGCCCTGATCATCCAGTACGCGAACTGCGGCTCGCCGAATTCGCTCACCGGCGCCATAAACTCGTAGCTCACGACGGGAAGGTCGTTCCAGTTCGTGAACCGGTCGCGCTGGCTCTCCGCCATGCTCACGCCGAAGTCCGTCGGATTCGACCCGCCGTGGTACATGTAGAACCCCGGGAGGTTCGATCCGCTGCCGAGCTTCACCACGGCAAGCGCGAAGGCGTCCATCGGCTCCATCAGGAGACGGCGGTGGTAGCTCGACGCCATTCCGCCGCCGAGCTCGCAGGTGAAGTACGGATACTTCTCCGCGCCCTTCGCGTCCTCGGACTTCTGTGCCCCAAGCTGCTCCGTAGCGATCACCGCCGACGTGCGCGCGGGGCGCATGAGGAACGCATCCTTGTACGCGCCGGGCATGGACTTCAGCTCGCGGTCCCAGAAGCCCTCGGCGTAGTCTCCGTAGAGCGGGATCATCTCGCCGAACGTCGTCTCCGGTCCGTTGAGGCGCGGCCATCCGGTGCGCGTGTACATCGGCACGTCGTATCCCGCGTCCACGGCGAGTTTCTTGAGCGCCTGGTAGTACGGCCACGGACCGCGGCTCTCGTTCTCGAGCTGCACGCCGATCACCGCGCCGCCGTTCTTCCAGAAGTGCGGCGCGACCTCCCGGGCGACGCGCTCGAAGAGCTTCTTCGTCTCCGCGAGGAACCGCGCGTCGCGCGAGCGCAGCAGCTGGCGCGCCTTCTTCGCGTCACCGCCGGCCCAATCGTACGCCTTGTCGACAAGCCAGTCCGGGAAGCCTCCCTCGCGGCACTCGCCGTGCGCCCAGGGGCCGATTCGCACGACCGACCAGAGTCCGGCCTTCTTCACCTCGCCGAGGAACGCGGAGAGGTCGCGGTTTCCGGAGAAGTCCCACTCGCCCTCCTTCCGTTCGTGGTGGTTCCAGAAGACGTATGTCGAGACGATGGAGATCCCTCCCTCCTTCATCGTGGCGAGCGACTTCGCCCATTCGCCGCGCGGGACGCGCGAGTAGTGCATTTCGCCCATAAGCGGAATCAGCGGTCTGCCGTTCAGCCTCAGGCACTTCGACGTGACATCTATGCGGTCTCCGTTCGGCGCGACGTTCGCGCCCTGTGGAATCACCGCCTCACCCGCGCTCAGCGAGCACGCCGCCAACAGTATGCAGTTTGCCAGTATCATGCCGTACATTATACCACATTACCCCAATTGGGGCAAACCCGCGGAGCGCACATCATTGATTCCGATGGATGCTCCTCCATATGGACGAGCGGTTTCCGACGCGCCGCCACATAGCGGATTGTCCCCTATTGCAGTCTTTCGACATTATTGTTCTCGCCATTTGATTTGCATCGTCCCTTTTACACGCAGAGACCCTTCGCATCCGCGGGCATTGCCCCGCTTCCCCGCTACTATGGCCTCGTCCGACTACTGCTTTCGCTTTCGCTATTGCGAGGCCTCCCAAGTTCCTGACTGAACTTTCAAGGCGCGTCGTCCTTCTATGCCCCGCCGCGCCCGCGCGTCCAAAACCGATTCGGGCGCTCGGCGTCGGCTTCACAGTTCGGGCACGTGTCCGCACTTGGCGCCCCGCCCCTCTCAATTATGGGTTGTGCCACACGGGCAGATGGCCTTGCCGCAAGCGTAGCTACGACGAAATCTACCATAGCGTATGCGTAAATCTTCAAAACCCCCTTGACAAACTACATACCCGTTGGCCGTAGGACTGTAACTCGGATGAGCTGCAGGGTCAGAACTCCACGTCTGCCACGACAGGGAAATGGTCG
>JAFPDR010000103.1 GCA_017389885.1 Kiritimatiellia bacterium | reverse complement strand
CTCGTAGAACGCGCGGATCATCTCCATGACGGTCGTCTTGCCGAAGCGCCTCGGGCGCGTGAAGAGAACCACCGTCGACTCCGAGTCGATGAGGTCTTTCAGTATCAGCGTCTTGTCCACGCAGTAGGAAGTGCGCGAAAACCTCGCCCAGTCGCTCGTCCCCACGGGCGGCGGCAGAAGTCCTTCCATGCTGAAGCGTCTGTTCATGCCACGTATTATACCAAACTTCCGCGACTTGTGCGCAGCCGGAAGATAGTTGCGATATCCGTTCAGTCGCGGAAGTCGGCCATCCCGGACGGATAGCCGCTCGTGGGGAATTGAGCCTACCAGTCGCGCTCGTTCGGAGGGAGCGGCGCCTTGCGCATGCGCGCCTTCTTCTCCGCCTCGTGTTCGTCGCTGCGCTCCTGCGCCTTCTTCAGAACGGCTTCTATCTCCTGATCCTCGGGGTTCTCCTCCCCCTCGTCCCCTTCCTGGTCGTCCTTCTGCTGGTCGTCCTTCTCGTCCTGTCCGTTGTTCTGGTCCTGCTGCTGGTCCTGGTTTTGCTGATTCTGCTGCTGGTCGTTCTGTTTTTGCTGCTGCTGGTTCTGCTGCTCCTGGTTGTTCTTCTGCTGTTGCTGCTGGCTCTGTCCGCCGCCGCTCTTGTCCTTCGGCAGAAGCTCGCGTATCTCGTTGATTATCCTGAGCGACTCCTCCTGGTCCGGCGGAAGCGACTTGTCGACGCATCCGATCTGGAGCTTCTCGAGCTCCGTCGCGAGGGCGGACACCTTCGCCTGGTCCTCGGCGGTGAACGGAGGCTTGTTCGTGTCGCTCTGCGCCTGCTGCTCGTACGCCTTCGCCCACGCCGGGAACTTCGCGCGGAACGCGCGCGTGTAGTCGAGCGCCTCCTGCTGCCAGCCGCGTCCGTTGAACGCATCGACGTCCATCCACGCGTTCGACTGCGCGACGAGGTCCTCTTCCATCGCGGCCGGAGGCATCACCGTCAGCTTCACGAACCGCGTGAAGTCGTTCTCCGCGTCGGAGAGGAGCGGATACGCCTCCGGATCAAGGTCGCCGAGCTTCTGCGCGGACTCCTTCGTCTTCTTCCGCGCGGCTTCGATCTGCGCCGATATGGTCGCGGCCTGCTCCTCGTTCGTGACGGACTGCGCGATGAGCTCCCGCACGGGAATCCACGCGTCCGCGAGCCTCTCCGCCCGCTTCGAGAGCGCATCCGCGAGCGCGACCGCCTTCTCCGCGCGGTTCGTCCTGTACGTGCCCGACTCCGCCATCAGCGCGCGGCAGTCCTTCGTCGCCGCGAGAAGCAGCGCGCCGGGGTCCTTTCCCTCCGCCGCCTTGAGCACCGCCTTGAGGTGCTCCTCCTCGCGTACCGCGGGCAGCCTGTCCGTCGCCCTCGTGAAGTTCCTGTTCGCCTTCGGATCGTCCGGCGCGGCCCTGAGCGCGATCTGCGCCGCGCTCGCGGCCTCCTCGAGGTCGCCCTTCTCGAACTCGAGCTTCGCGACCACCTCCGCGGCGCGCGCGCCGTGGGTGCGCGAGAGGAGGAGCGGACGCAGCACGCGGAGCGCGTTCGTCGCGTCTCCGGCGCGGTAGTACTCGACGCCTTCGTTCCACGCCTCTCCGTCCGTCTGCACGGAGGGCTCCGCGGCCGCGAGAAGAAATGCGAGGGCGAGAATCAAAGCGACATCTCCTTCAGGATCGCCGCCGCGGCCGCGACCGGATCCTCGGCCGCGAGAATGGGACGTCCGACGACGAGGTGCGTCGCGCCGTCGCGCACTGCGTCTGCGGGAGTCGCAACGCGCTTCTGGTCTCCGACCGCCGCCCCGGCGGGCCTGACGCCGGGCGTCACGAAAAGCGTGCCCTGCTTCAGCGCCTTCGAGAGCGCGCCGACTTCGCGCGGACTGCAGACGAGTCCGTCCGCTCCGTTCCCCACCGCGAACTGCGCCATCGCGGACACCTGCTCGGCGGGCGTGCGGCCCGCGATTCCCACGTCCCTCAGGTCCTGCTCGTCCATCGAGGTCAGGACCGTCACGGCGAGGATCCTCGGCGCGGACGCGCCGAACTCCGCCGCCGCGTCAGCGGCCGCGCGGATCATCGCCGCGCCGCCGACGGAATGGATAGTCATGAGGTCGACGCCGAGCTTTCCGCCCGAGCGCACCGCGCGCTCGACGGTGCGCGGGATGTCGTGGAACTTGAGGTCGAGGAAAACCTTCTTGCCGAGGTCCTTCACGGCCTTGACGACGTCCGGACCCTCCGCCGTGTAGAGCTCGAGTCCGATCTTGTAGAATCCGACGCCGCCGCCGATCGCCTTAACCTTCGCGACCGCCTCCTCGCGCGTCTGCACGTCTAGCGCAACTATCAGCTCTGCCATCTCAAAGTCCTTTCTTTTCGCAGTATTATACAACATCGGCCGCATCCGCCGCAAGGCGCGCCGCTACTTCACCTCGACGCCGTTGACGAGGTTGTTTTCGAAGACGAGGTTGGATATCTCGAAGACGTCGTCGCGACGGACGAGATCCTTGACGTTCTTCGCCTCGATGACGTTGTCCCTGAGCGTCACTCCGTCCGCATGGCTCTTGAGCTCCGCGGGGGAGCGTCCCTTCGCGTCGTGGTACTGCGACCACGACTGGACGCGGAAGAACGACTTGCAGCTGCCTGTGCACTTCTCCACCAGCACGTTGGCGTAGCGCTGCGGGGTGTCCGTGCGCATCTTGATGTTGATCATGTTTCCGCATCCGTCCATCCTGCACGCGCGCATCGTGACGTTCGTCGCCGCGGGGCACTCCGAGCCGAGCGTGAGGGCGCTGTGCGTCGGATGGCGGAAGGTGCAGTTCTCGACGAGGACGTCCGTGGACGGTCCGTTCCCGGGGAACTTCGAGTAGTCGTCCGCCCACGCGCCCTTCCCGCCCTTCACCACCACGCCGTCGTCGTTGACCGAGACGTCAACGTTGCGCACGGTGAACCGGCGGCATTTGTCGACGTCGATCGCGTCCGTCGACGGACCCTTCAGCTCGTTCCCCTTCGAGTCCTTGAGTATCTCCGCCACGATTGAGCAGTCATGCACCACGACGTCCTCGCAGTCGTAGTAGTGCGTAGTCCAGAACTTCGAGTTCTTGAACGTCACCCCCGACACGTCGACGTTCTTCGAGCGGGAGACGTAGAGGAGGCGCGGACGCATCGGCGTCTTGTTGAAGAACTCCCTGCCGTTCCTGCGCGCCTCGGCGCGTCCGGTCCAGAACTCCTCCCACGTGTTCGCGCCGTGTCCGTCGATCACTCCCTCGCCCGATATCCTGAAGCCGTCGCACCTGTCCGCGTTGACAAGCGCCGGATAGTAAAGGCACGTCTCGCCCTCGATGCGCGTCTCGCATTTGGGATACCCCTCCGCCTCGTCCACGCCGAGGATCGTCGCGCCCTTCTCGAGGTGCAGGCTGACGCCGGGCTTGAAGAATATCGCGCCCGTCCGGTACACTCCCGCGGTGAGGACGAGCGTGCCGCCTCCGTTGGCGGCGAGCGCGTCGATGCGCTCCTGCAGCGGCCAGGAGGCGAAGGCCTGGGCGCAGAGCGCCGCGGCGGCGAAGGCCATTGCAGGCGCCTTCATGCCTAAAACTCGCTTGAATCGCATACGAGGGAGTCCATGATGTAGTCTTTGCGCTCGGGCGTGTTGGCGCCCATGTAGAACTTTATGGTCTTCTCGACGTCGGTGTCGTCCGAGCAGGTAACAGGCGTGAGGCGCATGTCCTCGCCGATGAAGCCCTTGAAGTCCTCCTTGTCGATCTCGCCGAGTCCCTTGAACCGCGTGATCTCGCATCCGCGCCCGCACTTCTTTATCGCATCCTCGCGCTCCTCGTCGGTGTAGCAGAAGTAGTGCTCCTTCTTGTTGCGCACGCGGAAGAGCGGCGTCTCGAGTATGTAGACGCGTCCGTCGAGGATGAGCTGCCGGTAGAAGCGCATGAAGAACGTCGTGAGGAGCATGCGGATGTGGAGTCCGTCGACATCGGCATCGGTCGCGAAGATGATCTTCCCGTAGCGGAGGTGGTCGAGCGTGTCCTCGATGTCGAGCGTCTTGATGAGGTTGAAGAACTCCTCGTTCTTGTAGAGGACGTCCTTGTTGAGTCCGCACGTGTTGAGGCACTTTCCGCGCAGGAAGAAGACGGCCTGCGTCATCGCGTCGCGCGCGCCGCCGAGCGTGCCGCCGGCGGACTGTCCCTCGGTGAGGAATATCATCGTGTCCTCGCCCTCTGCCTTGCCGGTCTTCTTGTTGACCTTGTCGAGCTTGAGGTGGTTCTTGCAGTCCTTGAGCTGCGGAACGCGAACGGACACGGCCTGCGACCTTTCGCGCGCCTGCTTCTTGATCGTGTTGAGCTGCGAGCGTATCTTGCCGGTCTCCTCGACCTTTGCGATGAGCTTCTCGGCCTCGGACGGCGAGCGGTGGAGCGCCGCCTCGATCTCCTTCTTCATCTCCGCGACCAGGTCGGCGCGGATGTCGTTCATCACGAACTTGATCTTCGTCTGGCCCTCGAAGACGGGATTCATTATGCGAACGGAGACTGCGCCGATGAGTCCGTCGCGTATGTCGTCTCCGTCGAACTTCTTCTTGCCGTCGAAGTCGTTGAGCGCCTTCGTGAGCGCCTCCTTGAAGGCGGTGAGGTGCGTTCCGCCGTCCGTCGTGTACTGTCCGTTGACGAACGAGTGGTACTCCTCGCCGAAGCGGTTGGTGTGGGTGAAGATTATCTCGAGGCTCTTCGTCTTCACGTGGAACGGCTGGTAGAGCTTCTCGAACTGCGCCTCGTCCGCTATGAGGTCGGCGAGCCCCTTGTCGGAGCAGATCTCCTGTCCGTTGAGGACGATCGTGAGCCCGGCGTTGACGTAGCAGTACATCTTCATTCGCCTGAGGACGTGCTCCTCGCGCACCTTGAAGCGCTTGAGGACCTTGAGGTCGGGCTTGTAGCGGATGAACGTGCCGGAGTGCTCGTTCGTCTTGTCCTTGCCGCGCTTCTTGGACTTGAGCCGGCCCTCCTCGAAGTACGCCTCGGAGAACTCGCCTTCGCGGAAGCTCCTCACCTCGAAGAACTCGGAGAGCGCGTTCACGGCCTTGGTGCCGACGCCGTTCATGCCGGCGGAGAACTGGTAGTTCTCGTTGTCGTACTTTCCGCCCGTGTTCATCTGCGAGACGCAGTCCACCACCTTGCCGAGCGGTATGCCGCGTCCGTAGTCGCGCACCGAGACCTCGCCCGTGTCGTAGTTGACGTTCACGTCGATGCGCTTGCCGAAACCCTGCCCGAACTCGTCGATCGCGTTGTCGATTACCTCCTTCATCAGGATGTAGATGCAGTCGTGGTACATCGCGCCCGTCCCGGGCTCGCCGACGTACATGCCCGGACGCAGCCTTATGTGCGTCACCGGGTCGAGCGTCTTGATGCTTCCGTCTCCGTATTCCTTTGCCATATCCGCCTATTATACCATATTCCAGCCGTCTCCGCCGGACGCCTGCGCACGGCCGGAAAACGCGGGGCTATCCGACCGCGTTCCGCCGCGCCCAGATAGCCTGGCGGGCGACGCCGAGCATGAGCGCCGCGTCGTCCTTCGTCACCACGCCGCGCGAGAAGACGCGGTGGAAGCCCTGCATGAAGTGGTCCGCCTGCTCCGGCTTCATGAAGCCGATCTCCTGTAGCATCTGCGACCAGTTCTTCATCAGCTGCATCTTCTGCGCCTGCGGCGCGGGCGGAGCCTTCTCGTGCGGCGGGACGTAGCGCCCGGACGCCGTGAAGAGCTCGTAGCACGTCACGAGCACGGCCTGCGAGAGGTTGATCGAGGTGTAGCCCTCGTCTACCGGGATGCGGATCAGGTGCGTGCACTGCGCGACCTCCTCGTTGAGGAGACCCTTGTCCTCTCGCCCGAAGACCACCGCCACCGGACCCGTCTCCGCGATCGAGAGGATGTCCGCCGCGCAGTCGCGCGGCGCCTTGACGTGCTGGCGGTAGAGCCCCTCGCGCGCCGTCGTCCCCACGACCGCCACGCAGTCCGCCACCGCCTCCTCGAACGTCGCGAACTCCTCGCGCGACTCCATGATGTCCGTCGCGTGCACCGCGAGCCTCTCGCCCTCCTCCCACGAGTTCTGAAGGTTCGGCGCGGCGAGGCGCAGGTGCCGTATGCCCATGTTCGCCATCGCGCGGCAGCTCGACCCGACGTTGCCGGTGTAGAGCGTACCCACGAGGACGACGCGTATGTTGTCCAGCGGATTCATCGCCTGCTACATCTCCCCCTTCTTCGGACCCTCGCAGATTATCCCCTCGAAGACGAGGAGGTAGTCGCTCTTGCCCTCCGGGTTTATGGCGGACTCGAACACGCGGCACGATATGCCGTTCGCGTGGTACATCCACCTCTCGTTGTCGCTGCGGTACATCGTCCCCGTCTGGAGCGTGTTCATGCACTCCCACGCGACGAAGTCGTCTCCGTCGGGAAGCGTCACGCGCACCGCGAGCTTCGACTTCATCGTCATCACCGTTCCGTTCGGGGCGGTGAACTTCGTCTCGTGGTCGTTCTTCGAGCGGCCGTACTCAACGCTGATGATGTTGCCGTCCTCGTCGGTGAAAAGGCTGGTCTGCATCGGCGTAAACGACGAGCACCCCGCCAGCGCAAACGCGGCGATCCCCGCCGCTGCAATCTTGGAAAACAGTTTCATGCCCATAATTATACCAAATTTCGCGCCGCATTTGCCGCGCTTGAGGCGTCTGCCGCCGTTTCGGCCGCGCAGCACAGGAGGTCGGATGCGTCCCGCATCCGACGGTCAGCCGAGGCAGAGGCGCGCAACGAGCGCGACAAGCGCCGTGTCCGTGCGGAGTATGCGGCGCCCGAGCGAATACCGCGCGAAGCCGCGCGCCTCGAGCATCTCCACCTCCTCGTCCGTCCAGCCGCCCTCCGGCCCGACCGCGAGCAGAAGCCGCCCGCCGTCCGCGGCGGATGCGCCGCGCACGGACGCGCCGTACGGATGCGCCACGACGCGGTTCGCCGTCGGAAACGCCGCGTCCAGCTCGTCGCGCACGAACGCCCGGAAGTTCCGCCGCGTCTCGATGCGCGGCAGCGCGCTCGTGCCGGACTGCATCAGCCCGTCCACGAGAAGCGGCCTGTAGTTCTCCTCCTTCAGCAGCGT
>JAFPDR010000102.1 GCA_017389885.1 Kiritimatiellia bacterium | reverse complement strand
GTTTGACGGTTCGAAGTCCGATGTTCGAAGTTTGATGTTTTGAAGTGGGGCAATCCCCGGGGAGGATACAGATGGCAGGATACAAGACGGCTGACACGCGCAGAAGGGACTGGACGATCGCGCTTGCGCTCGGAGGCGCGGCGGCTCTGCTGTACTTCGTCTCGATGGCGACGTACGCGTTCCCGGGCGAGGGCGCTCATCTCATGGCGCTGTGGAAGGGGCTCGACTCGGCGACGGTGAACCCGCATCCGCTGATGGCCATCTTCGCGCGGCTGTTCGGATGCTCCAACATCCTCGGCCCGATCTGCGGCGCGATATCCGTGGTCTGCCTCTACCACTTCACGTCGTTCTTCGTGCGCGAGCGCATCAACGGCGAGATGCTGGCTGAGTATGCGGACAGGATGAGCGCGCTCGCCGGCGTCGTGGCGTCCGTCCTGTTCATGCTCGCCCCGTCCACCCGCGAGGCCTCGACCCATCTGAGCGCCTTCGGCTTCGACGCGATGTGGGCGCTTGTCTCCGCCGCGCTGCTGATACCGTACGCCAGGTCCGGGAAGTCCTTCGGCTGGCTCTGGGTGATGATCCTCGGCGTCTTCGTTGGACTCGGCCTCGCCGACTCGCCGATCTTCGCGCTCCTCTCCCCGCTCTACGTCGCGGCGGTCTGGTGCGTCTCGTCCAAGCGCGGCGGAAAGCCCTATGGCGCGGCGTTCGGGTTCGTCCTCGTCGCTCTCGCGGCTTTCTTCGTCTACGCGCCCGGCGCTTCGGGCGACTTCACGGAGGCGATGCGCGCCTCCGCGAAGGAGGCGGCCGGATGGCTCAAGGTCGAGGGATGGATACTCGTCGCGTCCTTCTCCGTCGTCCCGTTCCTCGTCTCGCTCTTCTCCAGCAAGTCGGCGTACAACAAGGAGAGCGGGCTCTCCTCGTGGATCTACCACGTCATGCTGAGCTTCGTGTCCATCCTCGCCATCGCGACGCCGCTCGCGCCGTCGGAGCTGCTGCGTCCGTACGGACTCCTCCCCGTCGTCCCGTGCGCGTTCGTCTCGTTCACCGCGGCATACCTCGTCGCGTACTGGTGGCTTCTGTTCGTCGCGAAGGTCCGCAAGAACGAGTCCCTCGACGCCGCGCCCGTCGCGCTCAAGGGGCGTCCGCTCGCGCTCGCCGTGCTCCCCGTGCTACTCCTCGTGTTCGGCATCTCCGCGCTTCTCGCGCTATTCTCGTTCGACGGCTCGCGCGGCGCGTTCGCCGACAGGACGGCCGAAAGGCTCATAGCGGACCTCGGCGGGCGCACGTGGTTCGTGACCGACGGACTCCTCGACGACCATCTCCGCCTCGCCGCGGCGCGCGCGGGGAAGGAGCTCAACCTCGTCTGCCTGCAGCGCGACCTCGACGACCGCTATCTCGACGAGCTCGCGTCCGTCGTCGAGCAGAAGGGCCTCGGCGGCGCGAAGAGCCGCGAGCTCGCGCTCTCGCTCAAGCTCGGCGTGCTCGCGTTCGTGCAGGACTGGTTCGCGGCCGAGAAGGACACGATCGCCTCGAAGGTCGCCATATTCGGCGCGCCTGACCTCTGGTACGCCGCCGGGATAAAGGCCGTTCCGGAATTCCTCTTCTTCGGCGCCGATCCCGCTGTGAAGGTTGACTGGGACGCGGCGTGGAAGGAGTTCGACCCGATCCTCGCGAAGCCGAAGGGCGCCGCGTCGTGGGGAAGCTACCGCCTCTGGAAGGAGAACGACCCCGTGGAGCTCATGCGCCTCAGGCTGCGCCAGCACGCGGGCCTCGTCGCGAACGACCGCGCTGTGTACCTTCAGGACGAGGGCAGGGACGACGATGCGTTCGCGCTCTACGAGCTCGTCCTCGGAAACATCGACAAGGACAACGTCTGCGCGCTCTTCAACGAGTTCGAGATGGCGCGCTCGGGCCACGCCAGGGCCGCCCAGAGGAAGGGCGAGATCGAGAAGGCCCTCAAGGCGATCGTCGAAGACAAGGACCGCCGCTATGTCCTCTGGAAGCTCGCGAACGTCTACGGATACATCAGGAGCCCCGAGATATTCGTGCGCCTCGGCTACGCATGGGCGAAGTCTGGACGCCCCGGCGAGGCGCTCAACCAGATCCGCCGCGCGATCGACTTCGTGCCGACCGAGAGCCGCGCGAGCCTCCTCAACATGATGGCGTCCCTCTACGCGAGCGACAGCGACTCCAAGCGGTCGCGCGCAACGTACGAGCAGGTCCTTGAGACGGACGCGGACAACCACGATGCGCTCGTCGGGCTCATGCGACTCGAGCTCCTCGACGGAAACAGCGAGCGCGCCATCGAGTACCTCGAGCGCGCGACGAAGGCCGCCAAGGACGATCCGCGCATCGCGGGCGAGCTCGCGATGCTCCATCTCATGAAGGGCGAGCTCGCCGAGGCGCGCGCCGCAGCGCGCCAGGCCGTCGACCTCGACAAGTCCGACATGCGCGCCTGGTCGCTCCTCTCGTCCATCGCCCTCCAGCAGGCCGACGCCGCGAAGGACAAGGCCGAAAGGTCAAAGTACCTGAAGGAGGTAGAGGACTTCGTCATCCCGGAGATGGAGAAGCACGCGAAGGACAAGAACGACTACTACATCCAGTCCGCGCGCGCGTTCCTCCTCGTCCGCAAGGGGGACGACAGCCGCAAGGCCGCGCGCGACGCCTTCGCGAAGGCAGCGAAGGCAAGGCCCGACGTGCAGGCCACGCAGGACCTCGTCCTCGGACTCGACATCCAGCTCAACGACACCGTCGACGCGGAGTTCCATGCGCGCGAGGTGCTGCGCCGCAACCGCAAGGCGCCGCTCGCCAACTACGTGATGGGCTCGCTCGCGCTCCAGAAGGGGAACAACGAGGAGGCGGAGACCTACCTCAGGCGCGCGGCGGACGCGCCGCAGCCCGTCGTCCTCGCGCAGAACGACCTCGCCGAGGTGCTGAGGCGCACGAAGCGCCTCGAGGAGGCCGAGCGCTACGCGCGACTCGCCGTCAAGACCGCGCCCGAGCTGTATGTCGCGTGGGAGATGCTCGGGTCGATCCTCATGGACTCCAACGGCGACCTCAACGAGGCGGAGCAGTGCGTCAACAAGGCGTGCGAGCTGTCGAAGTCCGCCGACGGCAAGGAGGAGGACGTGCGAATGCTCGTCTCGCTCGCCCGAGTCCAGGTCGCGAAGGGCGACAAGCAGCGCGCCAACATGACGATCCGCAAGGTGCAGGGCCGCATCAAGGAACTCTCCGACTTCGAGAAGGGCGAGTTCGAGGAGCTGAAGAAGAGTGCTAAGTAGCCTTCTCCTCGCCGCGGCGTTCCAGGTAGGGCCGTTCTACGAACAGCGGCCCGCCGACGACTTTCTCGCGGTGAGGCCGTTCTACGCGCACGAAGGGGAGACGGACGACGTCCTCTGGCCGGTCTTCACGTCGCACCGCGACTGGTGGCGCTTCCTCCTCTTCATGCACTACCAGGAGCAGGACGACGGCGGGTGGCAGTTCGACATGCTGCCGCTGTGGTTCAACGGACACGTCCCTGCGCGCGGGAAAGGCGGCGAGGGGCGGGACTACTGGGGGCTTTTCCCGGTCTACGGACACCATCCGCACATCGCCCTGATGTACGACATCGACTTCGCGCTCTGGCCCGTGTGGACGCGATACAGGATGCCGCGTCCGTCGGAGCGGAAGTGGATGACGACGAACACCGTCCTCTTTCCGTTCTTCAGCTGGCGCGACGACGGCTCGTGGAGCTTCTGGCCGCTGTACGGAATCAACCACCAGCGCGAGAGCGACCACCGGTACGCGCTGTGGCCGGTCGTCACCTGGGCGGACTATCGCGCCGACCGCGACACCGCGGGGGCGGGGAGTTCGTGGATGTTCTGGCCGCTGTACGGACAGGTCCGCCGCGAGCGCGAAAGCCAGGACCTTTTCCTTCCGCCGTTCTTCTCCGTCGCGCGCACGCATTCGCGCACGCGCGCCGCGGAGACGCGCGAGGAAAAGCGCATACGCTGTCCGTGGCCTGTCTTCGAATGGGAGCGCAACACGAAGCGCGAGCGTCTTTCGATATGGCCGCTCTACGAGCATGTCGACTGGCTTTCGTATTCCGAGGGCGAGGACGAGGGCTCGGTCACGCGCTTCGGATGGAAGCTCGTGGAGCTGTACGAAGACGAGACGCGGGTGTTTCCGTTCTGGACGAGCAGGAAGGACGACACGTACTTCCGCCTGTGGCCTTTCTGGGAGTCGGACACGAAGGACGGCGTGAAGACGTCGCGCCTTCTTGCGCTTTTCCCGATCCGCTGGGTTCCTGCGATAGACCGCAGCTGGTCGAAGTTCTGGACGTTCTACGAGCGCGAGGAGCGGCCGACGTGCACGCACCATTCGCTTTTCTGGGGAATCATCCGCTGGGGGACGCCGAAGTGAGCGCTCGTATCGGCATATGGCTGCGGGCGATCCGCGTGAACCAGTGGACGAAGAACGGGATCGTCTTTCTTGCGTGGTTCTTTGCGGTGGCGGATCCATCCCAGGCCGCTATGGCGCGCGGGTGGCGTCCGTTCGTCCTCGTCTCCGCGATGGCCGCCGCGTTCTGCCTTGTGTCGAGTGCGTTCTATCTTCTCAACGACGTGGCGGACTTCAACGCGGACAGGCGGCATCCGGTGAAGCGGCTCAGGCCGATCGCCGCGCGTCTCGTCTCCCGCATCGACGCGGTGAGGGTCGCGCTGTCGCTCTTCGCGGTCGGACT
>JAFPDR010000101.1 GCA_017389885.1 Kiritimatiellia bacterium | reverse complement strand
GGCGGCGATCGGCGTCGCACCCGATTGGCTGCAGGACTACGACGCCGCGCTAATCCGAAAGTCGAACGCAAACTTCGTCCGCTGGATGCACGTCGCGCCCAAGCCCGCGCCCGTGCGCGCGTACGACAAGTTCGGCATCGTCAACGCCGCGCCGGCGGGCGACAAGGAGGGCGACGTCTCCGGACGCGCCTGGGCGCAGCGTGTGGAGGCGATGCGCGACACGATGATCTACTTCCGCAATTCGCCGTCCGTCGTCTTCTGGGAGGCGGGGAACAACCAGATTTCCCCCGCGCACATGAAGGAGATGGTCGAGCTGAAGAAACTCATTGACCCCGACGGATACCGCTTCATGGGATGCCGCACGCTGCAGACGAAGGAGCAGGTCGCGGAGGCGGAGTACGTCGGCACGATGCTCCACCGCCACGAGATGCCGGCGTTCGATTCGATGAAGGCGCTCGGGAAGTTCGTGCCGATGATGGAGACGGAGTACGCGCGCCAGGAGTCGCCGCGCCGCTCGTGGGACGACTACACGCCTCCGGACTACGACTACCGCGGCAGGTATCTGAACGGCGGCAAGAAGGAGACGGGCTTCGACGTCTACGACCAGACGCAGGAGGACTTCGCGCTCTCGACGGCGAAGGAGTACGCGGAGTTCTACGGGGCGCGCGCGAGCGGACGCGGCGCGAAGACGTACTCGGCTGTCGCGGCGCTGTGCTGGACCGACTCCAACCAGCACGGACGCCAGTCGTTCAGCGAGAACTGCCGCTCGTCCGGACGCGTCGACGCCGTGAGGCTGCCGAAGGTGAACTTCGACGTCTTCCGCGTGATGCAGTCCGAAGACCCCGCGGTAATGCTCGTCGGGCACTGGAGCTATCCGAAGCTCACGAAGGACAACTACATGTATCCCGTGAAGAAGTACAACGGACACTTCATGGAGGAGACGGGCGAGATGGCGCAGCGCGATCCGCTGCACAAGACAGTCTACGCGATCGGCTCGGTGCACTGCGCGTCCGTCGAGCTCGTCGTCAACGGAAAGTCCAAGGGCGTCAACGCGAAGCCCGACCACGTCTTCGTCTATGCGTTCCCGAACGTGGACATCACCGAATCCGGCACGGCCGAGGTGATTGCGCGCGACAAGGCGGGCAAGGAGATCGCGCGGCACGCCATCAAGTCGTTCGCCGGCGAGGGCAAGGTCGAGACCGCGGTCACGACGGGTCCGCAGGGCTGGCTTGCGGACGGCTCGGACATCGCCGTGGTGGACTTCCGTCTCGTCGACGCAAAGGGCACCGTCCATCCGTTTGCCTCGGAGAGGATCTCATTTGAATTATCTTTTAAGCCCGACTCCCAACTCTCAACTCCCAACTCTCAACTCACAACTCCTAACTCTCCGGTTTTCATGGGCGGATGGAACTCGGGCGTGTTCGGCGAGGCGTCGCCGATCGGCAAGGACTTCGTCAACCTCGAGTGCGGCATGGCGCGCGTGTTCGTGAAGGCCGGCCGCAAACCCGGCAAAGTCACATTGAAGTGGTCGGTCGCCAACTCAAATCAAACAATCAAACAATCCAAAAAATCAAACAATGGCGTTGTCGAACTTGAATTGAAGCCATTTGAGACGAAGGGCGGCATTTCCGCCGCGCCGCAGCAGGAGTATCCCGCAAACAGGAGCACCTTTGCGCGCAGGACCTCCGCCGTGGCGGTGCAGGACCTCGCGGCGTCCGACACGGCGAAGGCCGTCTCCTACGCAATTCGCGTGAACGGCGCGCCGGTCGCGTTCGCGAAGGGGATGGGCGAGCCGGTGAAGCCGGACGACAACACGGGGGTGTGCTGCGCGTACGAGCCGGTCCTCGCGGCGCTCAAGGCGGCGGGCGCGGAGCTTGAGTACGTCGTCGAGCCGAAGCGCATCCCGGCGGACAAGAAGTGGCTCAGGAAGCTCAGCCCCACGCCGTTCGTCCCGATGGTGACGGTGAAGGCGGGCGGACGCGAGATCGACGCGTGCGCGGGCTTCACGGAGCTGTTCCTCGACAACGGGAAGGACAAGAACCTCACCAACTGCGAGATATACGGCGTCGGCAGGAAGAACCAGAAGGTCGTCTGCGGCGAACTCGCCGCGCTGGTCGGATACATCCCGGGCGTCGAGATCAAGGCGGACGCGAAGGCGCGCGTCGTCGATCTCAAGGTCGCGAAGTGAAACGCCGCGCCACGGATCGCCCTGATTTGATAATGCTATTTATTGATTAGTCTTTGTTATATCCTGTCATGGGTGAATGGTGGTAGAATATTCGCGAAAAGGTAGTTCAAGGCAATTTTCACAAGATCAACAAAAGGAAAAGAGAAAATGGAAACGAAGATACTGCAGTTCGGGGAGGGCAACTTCCTCAGGTGCTTCATCGACTGGATGGTCCAGAAGATGAACGACAGGGCCGGGTTCGACGGCAAGGTCCAGATCATACAGCCCATCGGCGACGAGCTTTCGGTCCCGTCGAAGATACTCAACGACCGCGGCGGGAAGTACCACACGTGCCTCAGGGGCATCATCGGCGGGAAGACGGTCGAGGAGATCGAGGAGATCTCGTCCGTAGCCGGGGTGGACGTCGCGGCGAACGTCGAGAAGTACGCGGCGCTTCCGTCGCTCCGCTTCGTGGTCTCCAACACGACGGAGGCGGGGATCCAGTACGTGAAGGGACAGGACACCTTCCCCGCGAAGGTGCTGCGTCTCCTCAGGGCCCGCTTTGCGGCGAAGCTCCCGGGACTCGTCTTCATTCCGTGCGAGCTCATCGAGCACAACGGCGACAACCTCAAGGCGTGCGTCCTCAAGCATCTTGCGGACGAGCCGGATCCCGCTCTCGCCGAGTACATCGTGAACGAGTGCGTGTTCTGCTCGACGCTCGTGGACCGCATCGTCGCCGGAAGGCCCGATCCGGAGTCCGCCGCGCGCTATGCCGAAAAGCTGGGCGAGAAGGACGAGGTGCTCGTCTGCGGCGAGCCGTTCCACTTCTTCGTCGTAGAGACGCCCGCGGGCTTCGACCTCGAGAAGGAGCTTCCGCTCAAGGCCGCCGGCGTGAACGTCGTCTACACGCCCGACATGCAGCCCTACCGCACGCGCAAGGTGCGCTTCCTCAACGCGACGCACACGACGATGGTGTACCGCGGGCTCGAGAAGGGCTTCACGGAGGTCGCGCAGTGCATCGCCGACCCCGAGTTCAACAAGTTCGTCCGCCAGGTGATCTTCGACGAGATATTCCCGACGGTGGCGCTTCCGGACGCCGAGAAGAAGGAGTACGCGGAGAGCGTCCTTGAGCGCTTCGCGAATCCGTTCGCCCACCACCAGCTCAAGTCGATTGCGCTCAACACGATAGCGAAGTGGAAGACCCGTTGCCTGCCCGTCGTCTGCGACTACTATGCGAAGTTCGGCAAGCTCCCGGCCGCGATGATCGAGGGCTACGAGGCTATAGCGCGCCACTACGACGCGGCGAAGTGACGCCGCGTCCGGTTGAAACACGACACAAAGGGAAAAGCAGCAATGAGAACAGCAGCAGTCATACTTGCCGGCCTGGCGGTTGCCGCAACCGTTGCGGGCTGTGAAAGCCCCAGGCACCACCACCGCCATCAGCCGCAGGTGGTCGTTCCGCCGCCGCATCACCACAAGCACCACAAGGGCGCCATCCCTCCGCCGATTCCGCCGCCCGTTCACAGCAGGGCGCCGCGCAGTGGAAACATCCCTCCGCCCATCCCGCCGCCGATCAGGCACTGACGCACCTCCCCGGTGCTTCAACTCTCCGTGCCTTGCGGCACGCTAATCCCTCCAAACTCCAAGGAGCGGCGAGACGTCCCGTCTCGCCGAAATTTTCAAAACCCCATGCTTGCCATTTGCAATGGCGGTGTGGTATAATTTAGATGTCTTGCGGGGAACTGCATGACAAATTGATCTTTTCCATACTCCCGGGCGCTCGACGGCCCGGGACCGGCGGCACGCAAGACGCGGAGTCCGCCAAGGGCGGG
>JAFPDR010000100.1 GCA_017389885.1 Kiritimatiellia bacterium | reverse complement strand
TTCGCGACGAAGTCGGTGAGGCGCGACATGTTCCTGATGCGGAAGACGCGCAGGTTCTTTTTCGTGGCGAAGAGGTCCATAACGCCCGGCTTGAAGTCGGGCGCCACGACGACCTCGGCGTAGTTCTCGACGATGAGCTTCGCGGTCTCCATGTCGCACTCGCGGTTGAGCGCGATCGCGCCGCCGAACGCGGCGAGGCGGTCGGCCTTGTTCGCGCGGAAGTACGCCTCGGCGAGCGTGGAGCCCGTCGCGACGCCGCACGGGTTGTTGTGCTTGACGATGACGGCCGTGGGCTTCTCCATCAGGTACCGGAGGATGTTGAGCGCGTTGTCCGTGTCCGTGACGTTCGTCTTTCCGGGGTGCTTGCCGCTCTGGAGGAGCTCCGGGACGGACGCGAGGTACTGCCCCGCCTGGAGCATCTCGACGTCGCCGAGAACGAGATTGCCGTTGACGAGCCTGTAGAGCGCGGCCTCCTGGCCTGGGTTCTCGCCGTAGCGCAGGCCCTTCTCCTCTCCGCCGATGTTCCACGTCACCTTCTCGTACTGGAAGGTCTGGCGGCTCGCGCCGTCGATGAACGAAATCTCCATCCTCGGCGCGAAGTGGTCCGCCTCGATGGTCTTGTATGCTTCCTTAAGGTCTTTCATTTGGCTCCTCTCTGCTTTGTCGGATATTATACCAAAATCTGCCGCGCGCGAAGTCACAGCGGGAGGGATATGCGAACGGTCGAGCCCTCCCCGGGGACGCTGGTTATGGATATCTTCCCGCCGAGCTCCGCCGTGCGGCGCTCCATTCCGGAAAGCCCGTAGTGCCCCTCCTTGCGCGCCGTCGCGGGGTCGAACCCCGAGCCGTCGTCGGAGACGGACATCGCGAGCCCCTTCTCGCCGAACACGACCTTCACGCGAACGTGCGCGGCGCGTCCGTGGTTTATGGCGTTGCCGACGGCCTCCTGGAGGATCAGCAGTATCGTGCCGGCGAAGTTGTGGGCGATCTTGCGCTCCGCGCCCTCGCTCGATATCTCGACGATGCCCTCCCAGTGGGGAAGGCGGCGCGACACGAAGTGCATGAGCTCGATGAGCGACTCCGGGCCCTCGCTCTCCTCGTTCATCGCCCACAGCGTGGACCTCAGGCCCGACTGCGTGTGCTTCAGAGCGTCGTTCACCTTGTCCAACTGCGCGCGGCACGCGTCCGCGCCCTCGGGAAGGTAGTTCATCGCGGCCTTCAGGCGGAACATCGCGCCGGCGAGGTACTGCTGGAACCCGTCGTGGAGGTCCGCCGCGAGCCTCAGCCTCTCGCGCCGCGCCGCGTCCGCCTCGATGCGCGCGGTCTCGCGCAGCCGTATGGACTCCGCGAGCTCGGCTGACCTCTTGGACACCATCCTGCGCAGCGTGAGCGTCCACACGGAGAGCGCGCCGAGGAGCGCGAGCACCCACGCGAGCACGAAGAGGAGCCGCTCCGCCGTGAAGAACGGCGCGCGGCGCACCACCTCGACGGCGGAAGGCGACATCGGGATAAGCTCAATGTTCTCGATGCGTCCGAATATCCCCTCCTCGTAGTTCTCGATCGAGGTGTAGGTGAGGATTCCGCGCACCTTGACCGTCGCGCCCTGCACGAGGTCCGCGGGGAGCGCGTCCTCGAGCGCCCACGGAATCTCCACCTGGAGGTTGGAGTCGCCTTCCCCGACCAGGAGCTGGGTGGTGGTCTGCCGGCGGTTGATGTCGCGGAGAAGCCCCTCGGTCTCGACCATGCCCCCGTAGAGCTCGGTGTTGCCGAACGGCATCAGCCGCTGGAAGAGCTCCGCGATGCCGATCGCGAGAGGAGGCGGGACGGACGCGTCGTCGTGTCCGCTTACCGTCACCTTCGCGTCCGAGACGCGGTGCTTGGACGTGAGCTCGCGCTCGCCGTAGACGGACACGAGGTCGCCGGGCTTCACCGTGGGCTTCCCGTCCGGACCCTGCACGCGCCAGTGGACGCCCTGCGTGTCGTCCATGAAGAAGAACGCGAGGCCGTCGCGCTCGAACGTGACGACCCCGGTCAGGTTGGTCATCCCGGCCAGCGCCGCCGCTGCAATAAGTGGTATCATGACCACTATTATACCAAAACGCGGACTGACGGGACGCGACTTTAGAGCTTCTCTTCGCCGACGAAGTCGGCGAGGGCGTCCTGCCAGCGCGGCGTGCGGTATCCGAGCAGGTTGAGGACGCTTTTCTTGAGCGCGGAGTTGCGCGGACGCGGCGCGGGGCGCGGGAACTCCTCGGTCGTGCATGGCACGACCTCGCGCTTCAGTCCGAGCAGGCGGAAGAGCTCGACGGTCAGGTCGTACCACGTGCACTGGTCCTCGCACGTGCCGTGGACGATTCCGCTCACCTCGGGATGCGCGAGGAGGAAGCGTATCACGTCCGCCACGACCTTGGTCGAAGTCGGGTTGCCGCGCTGGTCGTTCACGACCTTGAGCGCCGGACCCTCCTGCGCGCCGAGCCTCGCCATCGTGTGCACGAAGCTCGGGCCGCCCGCGCCGTAGAGCCACGCGATGCGGAGTATCACCGCGTCGGGGAGGATCATCTGTATCATCTGCTCGCCCGCGAACTTGGACGCGCCGTAGACGGTGCGCGGACGCGGGATGTCCGTCTCGCTCCACGCCCACGGCTCGCGCGGCGGCTCGCCGGAGAAGACGTAGTCGGTGGAGATGGCGATCAGCCGCGCGCCGGACGCCTTGCAGGCGAGCGCGACGTTGCGCGTCCCCTCCTCGTTGAGGCGGAACGCGAGCTCGCGCTTCGCCTCGCAGTCGTCCACCTTCGTCATCGCCGCGCAGTGTATCACGACGTCCGGCGACTCGGCGAGCGTCTTCGCCGTGAACGCGTCCGCGTCCGTGATGTCCCACTCGGGCAGATCCGCGATGACGAGCTCGTTCCCTCGCTCGCTCCGCTCATCGCTCGCTCTCTCGGTCTCTCGGGAGTCTTCCGCGCCTGACGGCTTAAGCTCGTTCCCGGCCAGCTCCCTCTGGAGCGTGCGCCCGAGCATTCCCTTCCCGCCTGTAATCAGTATCTTCATTTCACTGCCCCTTCCCCTCTTCCGCAACGGCCATCGACGCATGCGTTATGCACGCGCCGAGGAGGACGATCTGCCAGCTCATGTACATCCACGCGAGGACGATCGGGAGGAACGCGAAGGAGCCGTACAGGGCGGACGACTTCGCGATGCCCACCTGCGCGACCGCGCATATCTTCACCCACGCGCCGAAGAGGAACGCGGTGACGAATCCGCCGACGACCGCGTCGCGGAACGGAACCTTCCTGTTCGGCAGCACGGCGAACGCGTACGCGAAGGAGAGCGTCGCGAACGCGAGCGTCACGGCGAGTCGGAAGAACGTCGAGTCGAGGAACCAGATGAGTCCGTCGGACACCCACTTGGTGAGCCACGTCGCGCCCATCGTCGCGACGATCACCTGCTTCGCGACGTTGAGTATCGGGACCGAGAGGGCGAGCATCACGAATATCGGCAGTATGACGGCGGTGAAGACGTTGAGGTAGGCGCGCTTCCACACCGGACGCGCCTTCTGCACGCGGAACACCTCGTTGAAGCTCGTCTCCACCATTCCTATCGCGCTTATCACGGTCCACACGAGGAACCCGAAGCCGATCCACCCGAACGTCCACACGTCGAACTGCGCGATGCGCTCGAAGAGTCCGTTCGAAATCTCCCGCGCCTGCGCCGCGAACTCCTCGGCGGCGATGCGCTTGCGCTCGCGCTCCTCCTCGCTCACCGGCGCCACGACCTGCGCGAGGTCGTCCTCCTGCGCGTGCTCGACGTTCGAGATCATGACGTCGATCTGCTCGTTTATCTTCTGCCGCGCGAAGTCGTCCGCCCCGCATATCTTCGCGACGGACAGGAGCACGCACAGGAGCGGCACGAGCGCGAGCATGGAGAAGTAGGTGAGTCCCGCGGCGTGCATCGAGCAGTGGCTCGAGTTGAAGTCGCCGACAACGGTCTTTGTCCAGAACAGGATCTTCTTTTTCATGTCTTCACAGCCCAAGTTCGCCCTGCCTCGCGGCGGGCTTGAGTCCGAGCGTGTCCCACGCGAGCTTCGTCGCGACGCGGCCCTTTGGCGTGCGCTCGAGGTAGCCCTCCATTATGAGGAACGGCTCGTACGCCTCCTCCACGGTGTCCGGCTCCTCGCCGACGGAAACCGAGATCGTCGAGAGCCCCACCGGTCCGCCGCCGAACTTGACGCAGATCGTCTCGAGTATGCGCCGGTCCATCTCGTCGAGTCCGTGCGGGTCGATCTCCAGAAGCGACAGCGACTCGCGCGCGACGTCGAGCGTGATGAAGTTGCCGGCCTTGACCTGAGCGTAGTCCCTCACGCGCCGCAGCAGGTTGTTCGCGATTCGCGGGGTGCCGCGCGCGCGGCGGGCGATCTCGAGCGCGCCCTCGGAGTCGATGTCCACGCCGATCTTCGCCGCGCTGCGCGTGACGATCTCAGCGAGGTCGGACGGCTCGTAGTAGTCCAGCCTGTTGACGAAGCCGAAGCGCGCTCGGAGCGGGGCGGCGATGAGCCCTATGCGCGTCGTCGCGCCCACGAGCGTGAAGCGCGGGAGCTCGAGCCTCACGGACCTCGCGTTCGGCCCCTGGTCGAGCATGATGTCGATCGCGTAGTCCTCCATCGCGCTGTAGAGGTACTCCTCCACTGTCTTCGCCATGCGGTGTATCTCGTCGATGAAGACTATGTCGCCGGGCTCGAGGGAGGTGAGCAGCCCCGCGAGGTCGCCGGGCTTAGTTATCACCGGACCGGACGTCGTCTTCACGTTGACGCCCATCGCCTCGCCGAGGATGTACGAAAGCGTGGTCTTGCCGAGCCCGGGCGGGCCCGAGAACAGCACGTGGTCCAGCGGCTCGCCGCGCTCCTTCGCGGCCCTGACGGCGAGAAGCATCCTGTCGCGGACCTTCGCCTGGCCCACGAACCCCTCGAAGTCGGTCGGACGCAGCTTGTTGTCAAACGCCGTCGATCTGTTCAGTTCCTCGCTCTTGCGCTCTGCTTGCATTTGACGTATATTCTACCAAACACCTCCGGCGCAGGTCACTCGAACCCGAGCACATGGCGCATGTTGTACATGCCGGGCGCCCTGCCGGCCGCCCAGACGACCGAGCGGAGAGCCCCCGCGGCGAAAGCCTCGCGCGACTGCGCGCGGTGCGTGAGCTCCACGCGCTCGACGTCGCCGGCGAACATCACGGTGTGATCGCCGACGACCGATCCGCCGCGGAGCGCGTGGATCGCGATCTCGCCGGACGGACGCTCCCCCGGCTCGCCGTGGCGTCCGTAGATCGCCTTCCCGTCGAAGTCGACGCCGCGTCCCGCGGCGACGGACTTCGCGAGCATCAGCGCGGTGCCCGAAGGCGCGTCCTTCTTGTGGCGGTGGTGCATCTCCGTCACCTCGACGTCGTATTCCGGACCGAGCACCTCCGCGGCCTTGCGGACAAGCTCGAGGAGGAGGTTGACGCCGAGCGAGTAGTTCCCGCTCTGCACTACGGGGATCCGCTTCGCCGCCTCGTCTACGGCCTTCTGCTCCTCCGCCGTCAGGCCGGTCGTCCCGATGACGTACGGTATGCCCCTCTCGGCGGCCTTCGCGACCGCCGCGGGAACCGCCGCGTGGAAGGAGAAGTCCACCACTCCCTCGACGTCTGGAGACCACTCGCGGTCAAATCCCTCCGCGACGTCGACCTTCGAGACGACCTCGCACCCCGCGCCCTCCGCGAGCGCGCAGAGCATACGCCCCATGCGTCCCGCCGCGCCTAGAATCGCAATCTTCATCGACGCCTCACTTCGCAATTCTCGCGACGAAGCCGCCGCCGGGCGCCATGTGGATCGACATCTTGTCGCCGGCCTTTACGGACTTCGTCTCGTGGACGAACTTCTGCGTGTCCGCCGGCGCATCGCCGGCGTCGCGGAAGATCTCGACCTTCCACTCGCCCTTGCCGAGGAACGAGGTGTCGAGCTCGAAGTCGCGCGCGTCCTTGTTGCTGATCGCAGCCGCGTACCAGCTGCCGTCCTTCGCCCTGCGCGCGGCGGCCGCGAACGACTCGGGGCATCCGCCGAGGCCAACGGTCGCGTCCCAGACCACTGGCGTCGTAGACATGAACGCGAAGCACTCCTTGTTCTTCTCGTACTTCGTCGGGGAGTCGCAGAGCATCTGGAGCGGCGCCTCGTAGAGCGCCATGAGCGCCATCTGGTGGCAGCGCGTGCCGACCGAGCCGGGGTTCGTCCCGTTGCCGCGGTAGTCGCCGATAGCGTAGTTGTCCATCGCGCCGGGCGTGTAGTCCATCGGCCCCGCGGTCAGGCGGATGAAGAACGCCGCCACGTCGTTGTAGCACATGTCCTTCTCCTTCTTGCCCCACTTCATCTGCTCAAGGCCGTGGATGCCCTCGTAGTTGACGAGGTTGGGATAGGTGCGGTGGAGTCCGACCGGACGGTACGCGCCGTGGTAGTCGACGAGCATGCGGTGCTTCGCGCACGCGGCGGCGAACTTCTCGAGGAAGTTGCCGACAACCGCGTCGCCGCGGTCCATGAAGTCGACCTTGAAGCCCTTCGCGCCGAGCTTGGCGAAGTGCGAGGCGACCTTCTCCTCCTCGCCGTAGACCTGCGCCCACGCCATCCAGAGGACGATTCCGACGCCCTTCTTGTTGGCGTAGTCGATGAGGTACGGAACGTCCACGACCGGGCTGTACTCCCAGATGTTCAGCTTGGCGCTCCAGCCCTCGTCGAAGATCACGTACTCGACTCCGTTTGCCGCCGCGAAGTCGATGAAGCGCACGTACGTCTCGGTCGTGCAGCCCTTGGGGTCGCCCTTGTTGTCGAAGGCGTTCCACCAGTCCCACGCGACCTTGCCGGGCTTGACCCACGAGAAGTCCGCGCCCTTAGCCGCGGGCGTCGCGAGAGCCCACACGATGTCCGCCTCGCAGAGCTTCGAGGGCGCGTCGGCGAGGATGAACGTCCTCCACGGGAGCGTGCGCGCGGCGGAAGCCTTCGCGATGTAGTCCTCAGTCTCCACGACCTGGACCCAGCGCCCGCCCTTGGCGAGGCCCTTCTCGTTGCCCCAGCCGCCGACGCGGTCCGTCTTCTTCGGGTACTTCGCGAAGAGCGACTTGAGGTGCGTCCCCGCATCCCCCTGCTCGACGTCGCCGAAGTTGAGGACGGGATAGTCGTGCACGTCGGACTCCGTCATCGCGACGGTCTTGCCGCCGACCGAGTACACGAACGGGAGGTAGAACGCCTTCCCGCCGTCGGTCCTGAGGGCGGAGGAGTCAGCGAACTCGGGCACAGTCTCCTCGCATCCGAGCGAGCCGCGCCCGGTGCGGTTGAACCAGCAGCGCGCGCCCTTCGGGACGGTCAGGTCGGCCTTCTCGCAGTCGATCACGCCTGTCTTCTTCAGCTCGAAGCGGTACGCGACGCCGTCGTTGCGCGCGACGAGCCTCACGCCCCACTCGCCGAAGTCTACGAACGTCTCGTTGGCGGCGAGGCAGACCTTGCCCTTCTTGTACACGGGCGAGTCGGCCGTCCCCTTGACGGACCTCGACACGGCCGCGACCGGCTTGGCGGCGCCTTCCCTTACGCACTTTCCGCCCACCTTCACGCCGATCTCGGTCTTCGCCGCGACGACAACTCCGTCGCGCACGACCTCGTAGGCGAGGGGGTTCGAGTAGAGCCTGATTTCGTTCTTGCCGTCAGGGGAGACGGCGACGTTCTCGTCCGGATTGAACGCATTGCCGCTCATGCATCCGGCAAGGGCGACGACAGCCGCCAGGGCGGCACAACTTGTGATCTTCATGTGAACTCCTTTCGTGAAGTTGATATTATACCAAATTTCATCCCCCATTGGGCGCGGCTACGCGCGCGGAGGTACGAGTCCGCGCGCGACGGCGCGGTTCACCGCGTCGACGCGGTCGCGCGCGCCGAGCTTGGCGAAGATGCCGGTTAGCCGCACCTTGACGGTGACCTCGCTCAGCCCGAGCGCCTCGGCGATCTCGCGGTTCGTGCGCCCCTCCGCCGCGAGGCGCAGCGTCTCGAGCTCCCTCTCGGTCATCTCCGGCGCGGCGGCGCGGCGCTCGTAGACGACGCGGATGGGCTCGGGCACGAACCTCCCCCCGGCCGCGACGGTCCTTATGGCCTCCATTATCTCGCCAGTGTCTCCGTCCTTCATCACGTAGCCCTTCGCCCCGAGCTCAAGCGAGCGGTAGATGTCCTCCTCGGTCCCGCTCGTCGTGAGCATGACCACCTTCGCCTCCGGATCCGCCGCGAGTATGTCGCGGAGAGCCCCCACGCCGTCCTTGCCCGGCATGCGGATGTCGAGGAGCGTCACGTCCGGCTTCGCCTTCGCGACGAACTCCGCGGCGCCTTCGCCGCG
>JAFPDR010000099.1 GCA_017389885.1 Kiritimatiellia bacterium | reverse complement strand
GGCTCCGGAACCGGCCCCTTCGAGCTCGCGTCCTGGCGCAAGAACCACGAAATGGTCTTCAGGCGCCGATCCCCGTCCCCTAAGCAATTCGATACAGTCCGCTATCTCGTGATCGACGACCTCTCGACGCAGTGGCTAATGTTCCTCAAGGGCGAGATCGACTTCCTCGGCGAGATATCGAAGGACAACTGGGACGTCGTGATGGGCAAGGACGGGAACCTCGACCCCTCGCTCGCCGCGCAGGGGGTGAAGCTGTATTCGATTCCGACGCTCGAGGTCTTCTACATGGGCATCAACATGCGCGATCCCGTGCTCGGGGGGAACAGGAAGCTCCGCCAGGCGCTCAACGCGGCGTTCGACTATCCGAGGTGGGAGGAGTACTTCTCGAAGCGCACGGTGCAGGCGGACGGTCCGGTTCCGCCAGGCGTGGACGGCAAGCTCTCCGCGCCCTTCAAGTATGCGTTCGACCTCGACCTCGCGAAGCGGCTCATGAAGGAGGCGGGGTATGCGGACGGGATAGATCCGAAGACGGGGCGCCGCCTCGTGCTGACGCTGTCGTTCGGACGCGCCTCGACGGGAAGCCGCGAGATGGGCGAGCTGCTCGCGTCGTTCTACGAGAAGATCGGCGTGAAGCTCGAGCTCTCGTTCCACACGTGGGACGCGTTCCTCAAGGCCGTGAACGAGGGAAGGGTGCAGATATACAACATGGGATGGGTGGGGGACTATCCTGACGCCGAGAACTTCCTGCAGCTCTTCTACTCGAAGAACGTGAGCCCGGGCCCGAACCACTCCTACTACGTCAACGCGGAATACGACCGCGAATACGACGCGGCGATGTCCGCTTCCACCGCGGAGGAGCGCAACCGCCGCTGGGCGGCGTGCCAGGAGATGATACGCGAGGACTGCCCCTGGATATTCTCGCACTTCGGCAAGGCGAACTCGCTCGTGCGCCCGCGCGTCGGCAACTACGTGCCGAGCGACTTCCCGTACGGACAGGAGGCGTACTTCACCGTGGCCGAATAGCACCGCGTTCGCGGAATTGTGGTATAATGTGCGTATGACTTTCGCAAATCCTTGGATACTGCTCCTCTTCCTGCCGCTCGCGGTCGCCGCGTGGCGTCTCCTGAGGCGCGGCAGGCGCTCGGGAATACGCTTTTCCGCGACGGCGCGCCTCCCCGCGAAGACGGCGGGATGGCGCGCGAAGCTCGCCGCGCTCACCCCGTTCATCCTCCTCGCCGGGCTCGCCGCGCTCGTGGTCGCCGCGGCGCGTCCGCGCTCCCCGCTCGCGCGCGAGAAGAAGTCCATCGACGCCATCGCCATCGCGATGACCGTCGACGTCTCGGGGTCGATGGACGCGCTCGACCTCGCGCCGGCGGGCACGGACTTCAGGAACCCCTCGAGGAAGCTCGAGGAGTGGACTCGCCTCTCCGTCGTCAAGCGCCTCTTCGCGGAGTTCGTGGAGAAGCGTCCCGACGACCTCATCGGACTCGTCTCCTTCGGAACCTACGCCTCGACGGTCGCGCCGCTCACGATGGACCACGAGATGCTCCTCCACGCGCTCAAGGGCGTGCAGATTCCGTCGACCGTCTTCGACGCACAGGGCAACGCCATCGGAGGCGAAGACGAGGCGAACACGGCGATAGGCGACGGACTCGCCACCGCGCTTCTGCGCCTCAAGGACGCGAAGCCGAAGTCGAAGATCGTGATCCTCCTCTCCGACGGCGAGTCCAACACTGGCGCGGTGGAGCCGAAGGACGCCGCCGCGACCGCGGCGAAGATGGGCGTAAAGGTCTACTGCATCGGCATGGGAACGGTCTCGCGGCGCACTCCGCGCCTCGTGCGCGACGGGTTCGGACGCTACGGCGTGGTCACGGCGCCAATGGCCTTCGACGAGCGCCAGCTGAAGGGAATCGCCTCCGCTACCGGCGCGATGTACTTCCCCGTCAACGACCGGGACTCGCTCGAGAAGGCGCTCGCGGAGATCGACCAGCTCGAGACGACGAAGCTCGACGCGGACGCGTACGACCGCTGGGACGAGCATTTCGCGGCGTTTCTCCTCGCGGGCGCAATACTTGTCTTTCTCGCGGTTTCCCTTTCGATGTCGGCGTCCCGACGCCTCGCATGACCGCAACGCAATGAACAACGACACGGAGATTTGACGACCGATGGCCGAAGAGCTGACACCAATGCAGCGGCAGTACCTCGCGCTTAAGCGCGAGATACCGCCCGGGGCGATACTGATGTTCCGCCTCGGGGATTTCTACGAGATGTTCGGGGAGGACGCGGTCGTGGCGTCCCCGATACTCGGCGCGACGCTCACCCACCGCGGCAGCCAGCCGATGTGCGGAGTGCCGTACCACGCCCTCAACAGCTACCTCGCGAAGCTCATCCGCGCAGGGAAGACCGCCGCGCTCTGCGACCAGGTGGAGGATCCGAAGACGGCGAAGGGACTCGTCCGCCGCGAGATCACCCGCATCGTCACGCCCGGCACAGTCACGGAGGACGGACTCCTCGACGAGACCGTCAACAACTACGTCGCCGCGGCGCACGGGCTCGGCCTTGCGCTCCTCGACCTCGCGACCGGAGAGTTCACCGTCGAGTCGTTCGCAACGCAGGAGAAGTTCGACGAGGCGATGGAGCGGTACCGTCCGGCGGAGACGCTTGCCGAGACGGAGGAGAACCGCTGGACCTTCGCGCTCGACGCGGCGACGGACGTCCTCACGCGCCACTTCAAGGTGCTTTCGCTTGACGGCTTCGGACTCGAGGGGAAGGGCGACCTCATATCCGCGGCCGGCGCGCTTCTGTACTACGTCGGCACGACGCTGCGCCATTCCATCGCGCACGTGAGGAAGCTCGCGATACGCCAGTCGGACGACGCGCTCGTCCTTGACGCGGGAACTCTGCGCCACCTGCAGCTCGTGCCGGGAGGGGACGTTCCCAAGGCGGCGTCGCTTCTCGGAGTCCTCGACGTCACCAAGACCCCGATGGGCGCGCGCACGCTCAGGAACTGGACGGTGCGTCCGCTCGCGCGCTCCGCAGACGTCAACGCGCGTCTCGACCGCGTGCAGGCGTTCGTGGACGACCGCGGCACACTTGCCGCGCTCAGGAGGCTCCTTACGGGTGTGC
>JAFPDR010000098.1 GCA_017389885.1 Kiritimatiellia bacterium | reverse complement strand
TGTATTCGTACAGGACGCAGCCGAACGGATGGCAGACGTGGGACTGCACGCACGTCCGCAGGCCGGTCGCGGAGAACATCCCCGTCCTGACGTCAGCGGACGACGAGACGACTGTCGAGCTCCCGGCCGAGTCCTGCGGCGACTATGCGTTCGAGCTGACGGACCCCGAGACGCTCGCGTCGTTCGGCATGACGTTCTACCTCAGCGACTGGGCGGACGAGGCGGTGCGCGCGCCGATGTCCGATCCTACGGCAGTCACGCTCGTCCCGGACAAGGCGTTCTACCGCGTAGGCGAGACGCCGCGCCTCAGCGTCCGCGCGCCTTTCGCCGGCTGGGCGCTCGTCTCGGTGCTGCGCGAGAAGGACGCGTACACCGACATCCTCGCGCTCACGAACGCGACGAGCGAGATCGTGCTGCGTCCGGTCACGGCGGAGAACGCGCCGAACCTCGACGTCTTCGTCTCGGTCGTGCAGAGCGTGGAGGCGAACGCGAAGCACCTCGCGGTGCGCGCGCACGGGCTGGCGACGATCGCGGTGCGTCCCGCCGAGGAGGAGGTGCCGGTTTCCGTCGAGCGCAGCGAGGCCGTGTTCGGCGCGTCCGAGTCCGGAGCGGAGATACGCGTCGCATTTGCCGCGCCCGGCGCGACGTCGGCGATCGTCACGGTAGTCGACGAGGGGATAAACCTCCTCACCGACGAGCGCACTCCAGATCCGGTGTCGTGCTTCGCCTCGCCGCGCCTTGCGATCAAGCCGCTCTACGACATATACCACCGCGTACTCCCGGTGCTCGGCGAGGACAGGCTGCGCGTCGGCGGCGTGAAGACGGGAGGCGGCGCGGGCGCGGAGATGCTCGGGCGCGTAAGCCCAGTCCCCACGCGGCGCTTCAAGCCGCTCGCGATGTGGAGCGCGCCGCTTGCCGTAGGCGCGGACGGGAAGGGCGAGTGGAAGGCGCAGCTTCCGGAGTTCGTCGGCGAGGTGCGCGTCACGGTCGTCGCATGGAGCGATTCCGCGTCCGGCGCGGCGTCCGTGCAGACGAAGGTCACCCCGAAGGTCGTCTCGATGCCCGACGCGCCGCGCTTCGTGGCGCCAGGCGACGTGTTCGAGGTGTCGCTCCCGATATACAGGAAGGACGGCAATGGACGTGCAGAAGGCGTGGTTGAATACTCCATCGCAGCAGGCGGCAAGGAGGTCGCCGCGGGGAAGGTTGCGCTCGAGGTCGACGGACACACCAACGTCGTCGCACGCGTGGCCGCGCCGGACGCTCCGGGAGAGCTCGACATCGTATACCGCGTGAGCGGAATGGGCGAGACGCACGACCAGACGATCCACCTGCCCGTGCGGCCCGCAGTCGCCTGGGTGGAAACAGCCGGGGTCAGGAGAGTTGAAAGTTCAAAGCTGAAAGGTGAAAGTGCGAATGGAGCGGAAAATCCTTTCGAGAAGTACAGCGAAAAGATCTACGACTCGCCGGTCGGGGAGTACGAATCGGCGCTGAGGTGGCTTGCGGAGTACAGGCACGGATGCCTCGAGCAGACCTCCTCGCGCGTCTTCCCGCTCGTTGGCGCGGGCGAAGTCCTTGCCTCAATCTCCCCCGCGGGGCCGGACGCGGTCGCGACGGGCGTGAGGCGAGTGGAGTCGATGGTGCGCTCGACGGACTTCGTGATGTGGCCCGACTGCAATTACGCGCCGTGGGATCCGGAGGTGTCGCTCTACGCGGCGCATTTCCTCGTCGAGGCGGAGAGGTCCGGCTGCGCGCTCAACCGCGCCGCGAGGGAGCGCGTGTTCGCTTTCCTCAAGCGCTGGGCGATGTCCACGAACGACACTGTCTCCGCGTACGCCTGCCACACGCTCGCGCTGGCGAGGCGTCCGGAGAAGGACCGCATGCTCCGCCTCTACGACGCGTCCACGAACCTGACGCTGCTCTCCCGCGCGAGGCTCGCGAGGGCGTTCGCGCTGTCCGGCGACAGGCGCCGCGCCGGCGCGCTGCTCGCGTCCAACGTCGCGCCGTCGTCCGTGAAGGACGCCGCGTTCTCCGTTCTCGCGCTGCTCGAGATGGATCCGGACGACGCGCGGATTCTTCCGCTCGTCGAGTACATCAACTCGCGGCGCGACCGCGCGCGCTTCTGCTGGGGGACTACTGGCGACAACGCGCACGCGCTCCTTTCGATAGGCGCGTACTTCCGCCGCCATCCAGCGAAGGCGGGCGAGAAGTTCGTGTCGTGGAGGAAGCTGTCGCTTCCGAAGCCGGGCGAGGTGAAGGACGAGTCGAGCGGAATCTCCATCGCGCGGCGATTCGCCAGGCCGGAGGGGGGAGAGGCAAACCTCGCGGACCTCGAGCGCGGCGAGATGCTTGTCGTCGAGCTCGAGCTTAGGTCGGACGACGAGCGGGTGCTCTCCGACCTCGTCGTCGAAGACCTTTTCCCCGCGTGCTTCGAGCCTGTGCACGGTTCCGTCGTGCAGACGACCCCCTCCTGGGTCATGCGCTCTGACGCACGCGACGACAGGATGCTCGTCTTCTCGAAGAAGTTCCGGCTGCACAAGGGAGAGGCGGTGACGTTCAGGTATCCGGTGCGCGTCGTCTCGTGCGGCGAGTACGTGCTGCCGGGTCCGAGCGTCGAGGCGATGTACCACCCCGAGCTCCACGCCCGCCTCGCCCCCTCGCGCGTCGCCATCCGCCGCTGACC
>JAFPDR010000097.1 GCA_017389885.1 Kiritimatiellia bacterium | reverse complement strand
GGCCCGAGTTGCCCTCGAGAGCGAGGGCCTTGTCCCAGCTGAAGTCGATGTCGGTGATCGGGTCGTGCGAGAGGTCGGAGTACTTCACCGCGCCGTAGCCGATCGCCTCGGCGAGCTTCACGTCGTCTTCCGTGGGCAGGGGTGCGGGGCCGCCAGAGGCCCCGTCCGTTCCTCGGCGCGACATGACGATCGCGAGGGAGCGCTTCACGGCCTCCGCGAGAAGCTCGTCGAGCTTGATGAGGTTGCCCTCGCGCGTGGAAATCGCCTTGCCCTGGAAGGACATGAGCCCGAACGGAACGTGCACGAGCTTCGTCGTGTAGCCCATCTTCGCCGCGATGGAGAACCACTGCCTGAAGTGCAGCTGCTGGCGCGCGTCGGTGACGTAGATGATGCGCTCCGGGTCGTACTCCTCGACGCGCGTCTTGACGCACGCGAGGTCGCTCGTCGTGTAGTTGTAGCCCCCGTCGGACTTCCTCACGATCGCGACGCCGAGCTTCTCGTCCTCGAGGTTGACTACAAGCGCCCCCTCGCTCTCGACTGCAAGCCCCATCTCCTGGAGCCTCTTCACGACGCCCGGCATCGTGTCGTTGTAGTACGACTCGCCGCGGTACGTGTCGAACTTCACCCCGAGCTTCGCGTACATGCGGTCGAACTCGCCGATGGAGATGTCGATGAAGCGCTTCCAGAGGGCGAGGTTGTCCTTGTCGCCTTGCTGGAGCTTCACGAGCTCCTGCTTGCACGCCTCCTTCCAGAGCCCGTCCTCCTCCTTCGCCTTCGCGGCGGAGAGGACGTAGCACTTCTCGAGGTTCGCGACGGTGAGGTTGTCGCGCTCCTCCTGCGTGAGGAGCTCGCGGTACCCCTTGATGAGTATCCCGAACTGCGTGCCCCAGTCGCCGAGATGGTTGTCCGCTACGACGCGGTATCCGAGCGAGCGGAATATCCTGTCAATCGCGGAGCCGATGACGGTCGAGCGGATGTGCCCGATGTGCATCTGCTTCGCCGCGTTCGGCGAAGAGTAGTCGATGACCACGCACCTGCCGGCGCCGGACTGCGGGATGCCGCACTTGTCGGCCGCGTCGAGGTCCGAAAGGCGCGACGCGAGCCAGGCGGAGGACACGGTGAGGTTGAGGAACCCCGGACCCGCGATCTCCACCTTCTCGAAGACGTCGTTGCCCTTCAGCGCCTCGGCGACCTTCGAGCCGACCTCGCGCGGATTCGCCTTCGCCCTCTTGGCGAACTTCAGCGCGTCGTTGCACTGGTAGTCGCCGAACTTCGGATCAGTCGCGGGCACGACCCTCACGCCGGAGAAGTCCTCGCCCGGATACGCCTTCTCAAAGGCCGCCTTGACGATTTCGCTTAGTTCCATGGCCGTGGTGCCTCGTTACTCTGCGGCAGGCGCCGGGGCGGCGGGAGCTTCGGCGGCGGGCGCCGCTTCGGCCGCAGGCGCCTCCTTGGCCTTGCATCCCTTCCTGCACGGGCAGAAGAACCAGAGCGCCGCGCCCGCAAGGGCCAGGACGAGGACGATCGCCAGCAGGATGCGCCAGCAGCGGCACGGCGCGCAGACCGTGAACGCCCTCGCGCGCTTCATCGAGAAGCGCATCGGACGGTTGATCGCCCAGCCGCACGCGTTGAGGATCGCGCCGATGTCGCGCTTCCTGAGCTTGAACCACGTGAGGATCACGCTCGGCAGCGACACGACGAGGATGAGCGCTACGATGGAAATCGCGATCTGAAGCGCAGTCATGCTGGAGATCGCGGCCATGAGCGCCGCGGCAGCCGAACCGACCATCGCGACGCCAATGCCGATGGCGGCGACGGAGCTCGCCATCGCGGCGCCTCCCGCCTGCGCGTTCTGCGTGCCGGCCTCGACGTTCTTCTGCGCCGCGGCCTGCTTGTCGCCGAGGAACTTCTTAACCGCCGCGGCGATTCCCTCGCCGAGCTTGCGCCAGGGAGCCCAGAAGGCCTCCGCGAGCGACACCTGAGCCTCGACGACCTTGGTGACGACGGCGTCCCAGTCCTTCCCGTCGCGGTCGTAGAACACGCCGTTCCTGCCGACGTAGAGCTGCGCGACCGCGCCCGCAGTGACTACGGCGCATATCTGGCGAGTCGCGCCTTCGGACGGACGCGAGAGCTTGAGGTAGATGACGCAGCAGTTGGACTTCTCGACGAGCGCGGAGTGCGCGGCCTCGCTCTCGACGTGGAAGCAGAGGTTCATCTCCTTCGCGTCGATGCGGAGCGTACCCGTCTGGAACACGGCGAGCTCCTTGAGGTCGTAGAGGCGGCGCATGTTGACGTAGTTCTCGAGGAACTCGACGAGGTGGAGCTTGTAGCGCAGGACGCGCTCCTCGTCGTCCAGCTCGCCCTTCTTGCCCGCGTTCATGACGGGCTTCGCGCCAGCCCACGCGCGGTAGGGAGCGAACGCGCCCTTCACCTTCTTCCACTCCATGCGCGTGAGGGAGTCCTTCTCTCCGAGCACCGGCTTCACGCACTTCTCGGCGAACGCGAGGATCGCCTCGAGGTGCTTGGGGTTGAGGTGGTCCTTGAGCGGAAGCACCTTGTCCGCCTCCTCGGTGACGAGGGGCATGTCCTCGGGCGGAAGGAAGAACGCGTCGACGACAGGCTCAACCGCCGCGAGCGCCGCGTTCGCGTCGGCCGTGGCATCGCCCGCAACGGCGACTTCGGGGGACTTGCCCTGCGCCTCCCAGTCGGCGAGAGCCTTCTTGTCGGCGTCGGAGGGAGCGAGCGCGGCGAGGTCGGCCTGCTTCGCCGTGACGTCCGCAAGCGCCTTCTCCTCCGCCTCGCCGGCGGTGAAGAGAGAGTCGAAGTCGACCTTCTTGGCCTTGAGGAAATCGATCGCCGCAAGAACCTCCGGCGTGCGGATGCGTCCGTCGTGGTCCGTATCCATGAGCTCGAGCATCCGCGCGTCGAACCTGACGCCCGTCGTAGGCATCGAAATCGCGATCCACTGCTTGCGGTCGAGTTCCGCGAGGGCGGCGATGTCCGCGCCGCACGTAAGCGAGACCTGGCTCATGCGCCCGGCCCTAAACCATTTCCAGTTGTAGCTCATTTTGCTCCTTGCTGTTTCCTGAATGCATACTATTATACCAAATTTCGTCTCCGCCAGACGGACGCCGCCCCGTCAGTATTCGAGCTGGCTGCCGCCGATCGTCTCGCGGAGTATCGAGTCTCCGGGGACGATGTTCGGATGCGCCGGACGAATCGCCTCGAAGAGCTCCGTGAAGAGGTACGCCTTCTTCTCCTCCGGACGGCGCCTGCGCACGAGCTCGACGAGTCCGGCCGCATACGGCTTCAGCACCGCGAGCTCGTAGTCGAGCCCGGAGTCGAACTCCGCGTCCGCGAACTTCCTGTAGGGGTTGATCCACTTCTCCTCGCCGTCTATAACCTGCGGCCAGAGGGTGAACGTCTCGAGCGGACTCATCTTGCGGAACTGGTTGTCCCTCACAAGGCGCCTCAGCAGCCTCCCGTCCTGCGCCGAGAGCTTCGTCAGCGCGAACACCGTGATCTGAGTCTTCGGCTCGATGAAGAGGCGGAACTTGCACTCCTCGGGGAGGTCCTGCGTGAGGAGCGGATTCAGCGCATGGATTCCCTCGAGGACGATGTAGGTGTCAGCCGTGATCGACGTCGCGGCCTCGGAGTCGAATCCGTCGTGCTTCACGAAGTCGAAGCGCCGCAGGTGCACGCTCTCGCCCGCGATGAGCGCCTTGAGGTCCTGCGCGAGGCGCGCGGAGTCGACGGCCTCGATCGTCTCGTAGTCGAAGGATCCGTCCGGATGTCGCGGATTCCTCGCGTCGCCCACGAAATAGTCGTCCGTCGACATGTGCAGCGCCTTCGCGCCGTTGACCCTGAGCTGCGTGCAGAGCCTCTTCGCCGTCGTCGTCTTTCCGGCCGAGGAGCCGCCGCAGAGGAGTATCACCCTCACGCCCTTCTGCGCGCATATCCTGTCCGCCAATGCGGAAAGCGCCTTCACCTGCCGCGCCTCGCAGACGCGGATGACCTCGTCGATCTCCCCTGTCGCCACGGCTTCGTTGAGTTCCTCTATCGTCATTTGGACCACCCCAGCTTTCTGTTCAGGACCTCGTACGGATCGTATCCCTCGAGCTCGATGAGCTTCGCGCAGCGCTGCGACTTCGCGATCTCCACCGTGTCGCCCGGCTTGAGCATGCGGACGTTCTCTCCGTCCGCATACACTCCGACCCTCTCCCTCGCCCCCGCGACGTGGCGGCGCGAGGTCACGCGCAGGCGAACGGCGTCGCTCACGACCATCGGCCTCACGCCGAGCGCGTGCGGGTTCATCGGCGTCACCACGAAGCTGCGCGAGTCGGGCATCAGGACCGGACCTCCCGCCGCGAGCGAATACGCGGTGGAGCCCGTTGGCGTCGCGACGATCACTCCGTCCGCCATGTAGCGCGTCGCGGAGCTTCCGTTCGCGGAGAGGTCCAGTATCGCCGCATGCCCCGTCATCTCGCGCATGATCGCAACGTCGTTCAGCGCCGTCACCCCGTCCACCTCGAGCATCGCTCGCTCCGAGACGGCGAAGTTCCCCGCGGCGAGCGCCGCGAGCGCGCCGGCGAAATCCTCCTCGCCTACGCTCGCGAGGTAGCCGAGCGAGCCGAGGTTGAAGCCGAGCACTGGGATGTCGGGGAAGCGCCTCACGGCGCGGAGTATCGTTCCGTCGCCGCCAAGCGCCACGACCGCGTCGCATGCGCCGCGCCGCGACACGGCGAGGCCAAGCCTCGCGGCCTCCGCCGCGAGCCGCACCGCGGCCGCGCGCGCCGCGCTCTTCGACGCGTTGGCGTAGAACCTGACAGTCATGTCGCGTTTCCTTTCAGAATAGCGCCGGACGGACAATCCGCTCCCAAGCAATCAGCCGCCATTCGACCTAAGCGCCTTCGGGCTTAAGAGCTTCAGGGATAGTCCGCCGGCAAAGTGAGAATCTCGCATCCGTCGTCCGTGATCGCCACGGTGTGCTCGAAGTGCGCCGAGAGGCACCTGTCGCGCGTGACGACCGTCCAGCCGTTCGGAAGGACGTCCGTCTGCTCGCCCTTCTTCGTCATCGATATCATCGGCTCGATCGCGATCGTCATTCCGGGCCTCAGGACGAGCTTCGTCCCGGGCTTTCCGTAGTTCGGCACCTCGGGCTCCTCGTGTACGGTACGTCCGACGCCGTGCCCGATCCAGTCGCGGACGATTCCGAACCCCGCGTCCTCAGCGACCTTCTGGATCGCATAGCCGACGTCTCCGAGATGCACGCCGGGTCCGCACGCCGCGATGCCGGCCTTCAGGCACTGGCGCGTCACCTCGACGAGGCGCAGAACCTCGGGATCGGTGACTCCGAGCGCGACGGTCCTGGAAGTGTCGCCGTTGTATCCGTTCTTGAAGATGCCGACGTCCGTCTTCACGAGGTCGCCCGGCATTATCACGCGGTTGCGGTCGGGAACGCCGTGTATCACCTCGTCGTTTATCGAGACGCACAGATGCCCCGGGAAGTCGGGCGCGTACCTCCCGCCAGGGAACTCGTAGAAGCTCGCCTTGACGTTGTGCTTCTCGCAGTACGCGATCACGATGTCGTCGATGTCGGCGGTGGTCATGCCGGGCTCGACGGCCGCGGCGCACATGTCGCGGATCTCCGCGCTCATGCGGCACGCCTCGCGCATCTTCTCTATCTGCGCCTTTGTCTTTATGTCGACTTTCATCACATCGCCTTGAGGAACGCCGCGGCGACGTTGCCGACGCCGATCGTGCCGTCAACCGACTTCAGGAGGCCCTTGTCTCGGTAGAACGCGATGAGCGGCTCCGTCTCGCGGTGGTATACGACAAGGCGGTCCTTCACCGTCTCGGGATTGTCGTCCTTGCGGATTACGAGCTTCTCGCCGCAGACGTCGCAGACACCCTCCACCTTCGGCGGGAGGTTGCGGACATGGTAGCCGGCCTTGCACTTCGGGCACGTGCGGCGTC
>JAFPDR010000096.1 GCA_017389885.1 Kiritimatiellia bacterium | reverse complement strand
TGATGCCCGCGAAGTTGGACGTCGCGAACTCCTCGATGTACTTGTGCGTCTTCGCGTCGAGGTAGAGCTCGACGGGCCAGCCCTCCTTCTTCGCCTTCTCGTGCGCGAAGATCCCGGCGGCGTAGTTTCCGCCGACCTTCACGTCGCCCATTCCGTGCGGAGCCGCGCGGTCCCAGTCGTCGAAGATCACCGCGCGCACGGGCTTGATGCCGCCCTTGTAGTACGCGCCGACCGGCATGACCATGATCATGAACGTGTACTCCTTCGCGGGAGCGACGCCGATCTGCGGGCCCGTGCCGATGAGGAGCGGACGGAGGTACATCGAGCCGCCCGTTCCGAACGGCGGAACATACTCGGCGTTCTTCTTGACGATCGCCTTGCAGCAGTCGATGAACGTGTCGACCGGAACCGGCGGCATGCACGTGCGGATCGCCGTGCGGTACATGCGCTTCGCGTTCTCGTCCGGACGGAAGATCGCGATCTTGCCGTCCTTCTGGCGGAACGCCTTGATGCCCTCGAAGCACTCCTGTCCGTAGTGCAGGCAGGCCGCGCCGATGTGCATGTTGATCCACGGCTCCTTTACGAACTTCGGCTTGGACCACTTGCCGTCCTTCCACGTCATGCGGAGGTGGCAGTTCACGTCGGAGAAGCCGAATCCCAGCGTCTCCCACTTAATTCCCTTTTTTGGTGCTTTCATTTTGTCTCCTTGGTTTTAATGTTCAAAAATTCAATCTCCCAATCTGTCAATCCGTCAATCCGTAAATCCGTCAATCTGTCAATCCCCCAATCCGTCAATCTGTCAATCCGTCAATCCGTCAATCTCCCACTCCTCATCTCTTCTGGAACAGCGGCATCGCGAGCTCCTGCAGCTCCTGGTCGCGCTGCAGCTTCGCGAACACGCCGTTCTTGTCGATCTTGTACGCCGCTATGAAGCTCTGCTGCGAAGCCTGCTTCTTACCGGCGCGGTGCTGTATCTTCGCAAGCTCAAGCCAGAGGTCCGCGTTGGAGTTCGGCGAGCGCGTGAGGAACTTCTGCAGCGCCTTCTCCGCGTCCGCGTCAAGACGGGCGGCGAGGAAAATCTGCGCCATCACCTGCAGCTCCTGCGGATCGTTCTCCTTGTCGGCGAGCGGACGTATCAGCCGCGCCGCCTCGAGAACGCGTCCGAGCTGGAAGTAGCAGTTCGCGAGCATCACGCTCTCCGGTGGCGTCAGCGTGTTCGATATCCTCTTCGGCTCGAGCGCCGCGACCTGCGCGAGGAGCGCGCGCACGGACGTGACGTAGCGGCGCAGGTTCTCCGTGCGGCGGTTGTTCGGGTCGATGCGGTCCGTGTAGTCCATCAGCTCCAGCACGACGTCCCACTTCTGCTCGGGGAGGAGAATCTCCTGCGCGTAGCGGAAGGATGCCTCGGGCGAGGCGGGATAGAGGAGGCACGCCTCGCGGAACGCCTGCGCGGAGTCTGCGCGGCGCCCCTGTTTCGCGTAGAGCCCGGCGATCGCGGCGCGCAGCTTCGAGAACGACTTCTGCGCCGCGAAGTCGCGGCGGAACATCGGGTCGGAGAGGAGCCGGCGCGTGTACCAGTCCCAGAAGTCGCGGTCCTTCGCGGCCGTCTTCGCGTCATACGGCGTGCGGTCGGGGTTGATCTTCATTATGAGTCCGTGCGGCGAGAGGTAGGGGTACATCCACGGGATCACGTACGACTCCTCGACGTAGAAGCTGTGGCGAAGGCGGTCGTGGTCGAACATCATCTTCGTGAGGATTCCGTTGATCTCCATCACGCCGAGCGCGCCCGTCACCTGGACGCGTCCGTTCTCGATCTTGAGGTCGCCGTTCGCCGGCCTAACGCCGCGCTGCACCTCGTCGACGTAGATGTTGAACGCCTCGGCGGAGTCGTCGTTCGACGGAATCCAGATCTCGTCGCCGTAGAGGTCGCGCTCAACCGACATGTAGGTTCCGTCCGCAAGCGCGTTCTGCGTGATGAGGTAGACGTCGGGGCGGTAGTCCGCGGAGTAGATCATGTACGTCGGGACGAAACGCCCCGGGTCCGTGCCGCCGAAGAAGATCGAGAACGGATCCATCGCCGGCGGCCAGTCGGGATCGGGCAGCGGCTCCTCGTCCGCCGTGATCTGCTCCTTTATCGCCTTCGCGCCGTCGAGCTGGTAAGCGCCGAACTGCCAGCCGAAGGTGTGTCCGTTCTGCTCGCTGCCGCCGAGCTTGAACGCGATCTCGTTCACGCCGAGGACGTAGTTGCCGCAGTAGTTGTCGATGAGCGGATACGCAAACGAGACGAGTATCATCGCCGCCGCGACTGCGATCGCCGCGGTCTTTGCGCGCGCGCCGCGCAGCATCTCCTTCTTCGCCGCGAAGGAAAGTCCGAAGACCGCCGCGAAGACGAGTCCGTAGCCGATCCAGAGCGCCAGCATCGCGTGCGACGAGATGAACTTCACCTTCTGGATGAAGCCGTCCTGAAGGTCGCCCTTCACGTTCGCGAGCCCCACGAGCAGCACGCTCATGAGGAGGAAGCACACGAGCGCGGGGATCATCCACTGCCAGAACGCCTTGCGGTTCTCCTTCTTGACGATCCAGTGCCCCGCGGCGAACGGAACGAGCGCAAACGGGATGAGCAGGTCGGTGAACTGCACGCGCACGTCCTCGAAGTAGTTGCCGATCTGTCCGAAATTCGGCATCTGGAATCCGATGGCCTCGTAC
>JAFPDR010000095.1 GCA_017389885.1 Kiritimatiellia bacterium | reverse complement strand
GATCTTCGAGGATTCGATCATGCTCGAGAGCTCCGACGACCTGGTCCGCAGGCTTCAGTCCGCCGTAGACGGCGAAGCCACGCCCCGGGCGGAGTACAGATTCCGCTAGGGCTGCGCTCCGAGCGCCCGTAGCGGAAAATATGGTAGAATATGCGCCATGAAGACAAAGCCGCTGTTCATCGTTCTGTCCGCTCCGTCCGGATGCGGGAAGTCCACGCTCATAGACATGATACTCCAGGAGTACTGCGACATCGTGTACTCCATCTCCTGCACCACGCGCGAGCCGCGCGGCGACGAGGAGGACGGACTAGACTACCACTTCAAGACGAAGGAGCGCTTCGAGCAGCTCATAGCCGAGGATGCGTTCATCGAGTACGCGAAGGTGCACGACAACTACTACGGGACGCTCAAGGCGCCGATCGAGGAGGTGCTCGCTGAGGGCAACTCGATGATCCTCGACATCGACGTGCAGGGCGCGGCGAAGGTGCGCGAGTACGTGCGGAACCTCCCGAACAACGATCCGCTGAAGATCGGATACGTCGACATCTTCATCCTTCCTCCGGACCTCGAGGAGCTGCGCCGGAGGCTCGAGGGGCGCGGGACCGACTCCCCCGAGGTCATCGAGAAGCGCCTGCGCAACGCCGAGGGCGAGATAGCCCGCGCGGGCGAGTACATGTTCCGCGTCACAAACGACGACCTCGCGGTCGCGTACAAGCGCCTCTGCGACCTCATCGACGCGCTGTCCGGCAGGATGTAGCCCGAAGGCGGAAGGGGGAACGCGATGAGGGGACTCGAGGAAGTGAGGAAGGACATCGACGCGGCGGACGACGGCATACTCGCCGCGCTCGGAAGGCGCTTCGCGCTTATGGACGAGATGCGCGAGCTGAAGAGTCGGGAGGGTCTGCCGCGAGTGGACCGTGCGCGCGAGAACGCGATACTCTCCCGCGTCGCCGCGGCGGTTCCGCCGCGCTGGCGCGACACGGCGTGCGGGGTGTGGGAGCGCATCCTCTCCGGCTCGCGCGGCGAGATAGAGACGATTGCGCGCGGCGTATGCGCCGCGGACGGCAAGGTGCTGCTCTGCCGCGCGAAGGGCGGGAACTCGACCTATCTGCCCGGCGGACACATCGATTTCGGCGAGACCGGCGCCGCCGCGCTCGCGCGGGAGATGAAGGAGGAGGCCGCGGTCGACGTAGAGGTCGGCGAGCTTCTCGGCGTCGTCGAGAACTCGTTCCTCCAGCACGGCGAGCGCCACTGCGAGATCAACCTCGTCTACGGAATGAAGATGGAGCCCGCCGCGGCCGCGCGGCTGAGGAGCGCCGAGGACTGGATCGAGTTCGAGTGGCGCGACGTACGCGACCTCGCGTCCGCGAACCTCCTCCCCGCCGAGATGTCCCGCTTCGTCCCGGATGTGGTATAATATCAGTCAATGGCACAGGAACAACACATTGCGCTTCCGCTCAAGTACCGTCCGATGACGTTCGAGGACGTCGTCGGGCAGGAGCACGTCGTCCGCACGCTGCGGCACGCGATAGAGTCCGGGCGCATCGCTAACGCATATCTCTTCGTGGGCCCGCGCGGCATCGGCAAGACGACCACGAGCCGAATCTTCGCGAAGGCGCTGAACTGCACGTCCCCGGACGGCGTCGAGCCGTGCGGGAAGTGCGTGAACTGCGTCGAGATAGCGGGCGGCAGGTCGCTCGACGTGGTGGAGCTCGACGCCGCGTCGCACAACAAGGTCGACGACGTGAGGCCGATAATAGAGTCCGTGCAGTTCAAGCCCGTCTCCTCGAAGTACAAGGTCTTCATCGTCGACGAGTGCCACATGCTCTCCACCGCGGCGTGGAACGCGCTTTTGAAGACGCTCGAGGAGCCGCCGCCGCACGTCCGCTTCATCTTCGCGACGACCGAGGGCGACAAGGTGCTCGCGACGATCGTCTCGCGCTGCCAGCGCTTCGACTTAAGGCGCATCCAGACGAACGACATCGTCTCGCGCCTGAGGCACGTGTGCGAGCTCGAGAAGATAGACGCGGAGGAGGACGCGCTATTGGCCATCGCGCGCGGCGCGGAGGGCGGAATGCGCGACGCGCTCTCGTCCCTCGACCAGCTCATCTCCTTCAAGGGCGACAAGGTGCGCGAGGAGGACGCGCTCGGCGTGTTCGGGCTCGTCAGCCGCTCCGCGCTCGAGAGCCTCGCAGGCGCGATCCTCAAAGGCGACGTCGGCGCGATACTCGAGCAGATCGACATGTTCTACTCCGCCGGGAAGAACATGCGCCGCCTCTCCGCGGAGCTTCTCACGCACTTCCGCAACCTCGTCGCGGTGCAGGCGCTCGGTCCGGACTCCAAGACCCTCGCCGTCACGCCGGACCAGGCAAAGTCGCTCGCCGAGCAGGCGAAGGGCGTAGACCCGTCGCGCGTCTTCCGGATATGCGACATCCTCGCGGACATGGAGGACAAGCTGCGCTACGTGCTCTCGGCCAGGACGCTCATCGAGATGTCGCTCATCCGCGCCTCGCGCGTCGCGACGGTCGCGTCCATAGAGGAGCTTATGAAGGCCGTGCGCGAGCTCAGGGCGGGGATCGGCGGCGCGGCGGCATCGGCCCCCATGGCCGCCGCCGGCGAGCAGCCGGCACCGAGCCCCGAACCGCGCCCCGCGAGCCGCGCCCCGCTCGCCGCGAAGCCCGAACCGCCGGCTTCGCTGTTCATTTCTCCGCTGGCGTCTCCGAGGCTTTTGCGTCCGCGCTCCCAGAGCCAATCCACGGACGGGTACATGCTGGAGTCTATGTCGGCGATGTCATTGCCGCGCTCCCAGTGGATCGGGCGGCCCGGATCGGCGGCGTGCACGGCGTCGTGCGCGTTTGCGAAGCATTTCCCCGTGCCCGTCTCGT
>JAFPDR010000094.1 GCA_017389885.1 Kiritimatiellia bacterium | reverse complement strand
GAGATGGTCTTGTCGAGAGGTTTTCCGTTGAAGGTCACGGACTTGACGAACATGTTCTCCTTCGAGAGGTTCTTCGCAACGACGGAGAGGGTCCGCCCGCCGGGCAGCGCGATCGTCGCCTTCGGGATCTGCGGCGCGCCGATGACGTACTCGCCGCCGCAGGGGTTGAACGGATAGAACCCGAGCGCGCTGAAGATGTACCACGCGCTCATCTGCCCGCAGTCGTCGTTCCCGCAAAGCCCGTCCGCCTTCGGCATGTAGAACCTGTCGAAGACCTCGCGTATCCTGCGGGCGGCCTTGCCCTGCTCGCCGACGAGCGAGTAGAAGTAGATCACGTGGTGGCTCGGCTCGTTTCCGTGGACGTACTGCCCGATGAGGCCGGTGACGTCAACGACGCATCCCGCTCCGTCGACCGTCTCGGGCTGCTCGAAGAGTCCGTCGAGCTTCTTCACGAACGCGTCGCGTCCGCCCATCGCCTCGACGAGCCCCTGCGGATCCTGCATGACGTGCCACGTGTACTGGAAGGCGTTGCCCTCGGTGAAGTCGTTCGCGAGGTCCGCGCCGTGTCCGAGCGCGTACGGATCGAACGGCTCGCGCCACCTGCCCTTCGAGTCCCTGCCGCGCACGAGCCTGAGCGAGGGATCGAAAACGTTCCTCCAGTTCGCCGCGCGCTTCGCGAAGAACGCGGCGTCCTCGGAGCGCCCGAGCTTCGCCGCCATCTGCGCCGCGCACCAGTCGTCGTACGCGCACTCCATCGTGCGCGAGACGGACTCGCCCTTGATCTCGTCGAAGGGATAGTAGCCGTGCTTGTCGAGGAGGTCCCAGCGCTCCTTGCGGCGTCCCTCGTGCTTCTTCGTGAGCGTCTCCTTGATCTGCGCGTACACCGCCTCCCAGTCTCCCGGGAAGCCCTTGAGGTACGCATCGACAAGGACTGGCACCGAGTGCGTCCCGATCATGCACTGGTTGTCCTTGCCCCACAGCGTCCAGATCGGGAGATGCCCCGTGAACTCGCCCTGCCGCTGCATGGACTTCACGAAGTCCGGCACGACCTCCGGGGTGAGGATCGTGTAGAGCGGATGCGCCGCGCGGAACGTGTCCCAGGTCGAGAGCGTCGAGTAGTACGGATCCTGCCCCGCGTCGGCGATGTTGTTCGGCTGGAAGTAGAGGTGGTAGAGCGACGTGTAGAAGTTCGCCTTCTGATCGTCGTCACCCTCGACCTCGACGCGCGAGAGCATCTTCGACCACTTCTCGCCCGCGAGCGCCTCGACTCGGCGGAAGTCCCAGTCCGGGACCTCCGCGCGCATGTTGCGCTCCGCGTCCGCGACTCCGCCGAGCGCGGAGAGCGCGACCTTCACGACGAGCGGCTCGCCCTTGGACGCGCCGAAGTCGAAGACGAGGTCCTTCTCGGACGCGAACGGGCGGCTGAACTCCACCTTGAAGGCGTATGTGCGCTTGACCCAGTTGTTGCACACGACCTTTCCGCCGAGCGCGGAGCGTCCGTCGAGCGCTACGTCGCACGAGAGGATGCGCGCGCTCGCCGGCATCCTGCCGGTGATGCACCAGCGCGGGTCGACGACGAGGCGGCCCTTCTCGCCCTTCGGATAGGAGATGCGGTACACCGCGCAGCGCTCGCTCGCCGTCGCCTCGACGCGCACCCCTCCCGCGAGGGTTACCGCGTAGTAGCCGGGACGCGCCGTCTCGCTCGCCTTGTCGTACGCGACGGACTCCGGCACGGACGCGCCCACGAACGGGAGCAGCTTGACGTCGCCGAGGTCTGGGCAGCCGGTGCCGTTGAGGTGCGTCTGCGAGAACGCGCAGATCGCCTTGTCGCCGTAGCGGTATCCGGAGCAGTGCTCCCAGTCGCCGTTGCCAGTGTCCGGACCGGCCTGGATGAGCCCGAACGGAACGCATGCGGCCGGCGTGGTGTGTCCGGTTCCCGCCGTCCCGACGAACGGGTTCACGTAGGAGCAGGGGTCGTTCCTCAGTATCTGGCGCGCGTGGTTGGCGTAGGCCCTGCGCGGATCGGCCGCGTACTCCCTGAGCGTCGCCGCGCCCATTCCGCCGCGGTCGCCGAGGTTGTACAGCGCGCGTGCGACGCACAGCTCGCGGAGGCAGTCGCTGCGCTCCATGTCGCCGAGCCCGAGGTTTTTCGTCGCGAACGTCTCGTATCCCGGCACCTTGTGCGTGAGGTCGTCGGACGCGAACGCGTGGCCCGAGACGCCTTCGAGCGCGAGGAGCGCGGCGAGCGTGTCCGCCCCGCGCGGATCTCCGAGGCGCTCGAGCGCGAGCGCGACGGCGCGGAAGTGCGAATACGTGGAGCTGCCCTTCAGCTTCTTCGCGAGCGCGTCGATGCACGCGAACGACGACTCGGCGCCGCAGCGCCCGAGCGCGATGAGATAGGAGTCGACGAGGCTCACGCTACGTCCGAACTGGTCCATGCCCTTGTAGTTCCAGCCCTTGTCCCATTCCGTCGTCGCTGCGAGCTTCTTCTCCAGTGTCTCGCGTCCCGTCGCGTCGCCGAGCAGCCCAAGTACATGGGCGTAGACT
>JAFPDR010000093.1 GCA_017389885.1 Kiritimatiellia bacterium | reverse complement strand
GTCCCGCTCGCGAGCCCTAAGGGATAGACGCCGCCGCGCCGTCCGAAACGCTGGCCGCATCCCATTGCGTGGCGCGGCCGTTTTATGGTATACTGTCGGCATGAAAAACAACAATCTCGCAAAGGCAGTTTCCCTTTCAGCCGCCGTCGTCGCGGCTCCGATAGCAGTTTTCGCCGCCCTCTACGGCGACACTCCCGACGCGAAGCACGCGTGGGCCGTCCATGACTGGAACCGTCCGAAGCCCGCAAAGGTAGAGGTCGACGCGAAGGGCGTTCCGTCCGACGCGGTCGTGCTCTTCGACGGCACGAAGGCGTCGTTCGAGAAGAACTGGCGCGACAGCAAGGGGAACCCGTCCAAGTGGAGCTACTCGGACGAGGGCTACTTCTACACCGTTCCGGACTGGAAGAACGGCGGTGCGATCTTCACCCGCGAGGAGTTCGGCGACTGCCAGCTCCACATCGAGTACCGCCACGACCCCGAGAGGCTCTTCAAGGACAAGGGTCCGCAGATGCGCGGCAACAGCGGCGTGTTCCTGATGGACAACTACGAGGTGCAGGTCCTGGAGTCGTACTACACCTCCGCGGACCTCGACGGCAAGGATGGGTTCGTCGACAACTACACCGACGGGCAGGCCGGGTCGGTCTACGCGGAGAATCCGCCGATGGTCAACCCCGCGAGGAAGCCCGGCGAGTGGCAGGTCTACGACATCGTCTTCCACCAGCCCGTGTGGAAGGACGGGCAGCTCGTCCATCCCGGCAGCGTGACCGTGTTCTTCAACGGCGTGCTCGTGCAGGACCACTGGGAGATGGAGGGCCTCACGACGCACTGCAAGCGCCGTCCGCTCGCGCCGCACGCGACGAAGGGTCCGCTGCAGCTCCAGGACCACGGCTGCGTCGTGCAGTTCCGCAACATCTGGTACCGTCCGCTCCCCTCGCGCTGGGACAACCTCACGCACAGCGCGATGTCCGCTTGCCCGCAGAAGGTGATGGAGCTCAGGCGCGAGACGGCGGCGAAGCTCTTCGCGAAGATCGCGGACCCGAAGGCCGCGACCGCCGCGAACGTGAAGGCGCTCGGAGAGGTGATCTCCTACGCGAACGAAGGCGAGTACTGCGCCGCGTTCTGGCGCGCTCTCGAGGCGTACCGCGCGAAGCCGGGCGACGCGAAGGAGGTAGAGGACCTCAACAAGGCGCTCGACGTCCTGGTGCGTAACAACGTCATCCCGGCTTCGGCCAAGGTCGCCGCGAAGTAGCCGGCGACGAACGGGGCGATCCGAAATGCCGTCCGACGGCGCAGGCCCGGAGTCCCGCAGGTCGCGGCTGGCGGCGGAAGCCCCGGCCGAGGCGAAGGGCGTCTGGGCCCGTTTCGGCGACAGGGTGTACCTGTGCGGAACGCTCGGCGCGGCGTTCGACGCGTGGCAGCGCCGCCTCGCGGCCTTGAGCGGGGCGGACGCCTTTTTCTCGCAGCAGATCGGGCTCGACCTCGTCGAGCGCGAAATGGACCGCCTTGAGGAGGAGGCGAGGACTTCGCTCGACGACGGCGAGACGCTCCTCCCGCGGAAGTCCCCCGGCTACGGGGACATGCCGCTTTCGCTGAGCCGCGAGATAGTCGCGAAGCTGGACGCGACGAAGCGCATCGGCGTCGCCGTGACGCCGTCCGACCTGCTCGTCCCCTCCAAGAGCGTCACCGCCGTCTGCGAGATACGCGGACCGCGGGACGGGCAAATATAGTATAATACGCAGCGAGATGACTAAGAAGCGCATACTGCTGTCCGCGATGATGTTCCTGCAGTTCTTCATGCTGCCGGTTTGGTTCGTTCCGATCGTGCCATACGTCCAGACGCTCGACGGCGGAGGGGACTGGGTGCTGTGGTGCGGACTCATCATGGGCTTCGGCACCTTCTCCTCTCCGCTCGTCGGGATGTTCGCCGACAGGTTCCTCAACGCGGAGAAGGTGCTTGCGCTCTGCAACTTCGCGGGCGCGGCTGCGCTTTCAGCCGCGTTCTTCGTGCGCAGCCCGGCGCTTCTCTTCGCGCTCCTGCTGCTCGCGATGTGCTTCTACATGCCGACGTGGTCGCTCTCCGCGGCGATCGGCATGGCGCACCTTCCGAAGGGTGAGTTCCCGAGGATACGCGTCTTCGGAACGGTCGGCTGGGTCGCGTCCGGCGTGTTCTCCTTCGTCGGGGTCAGGTGGTTCGGCATCGAGAACTTCGACACGACGGCGTGGATATTCGCGTGCGGCGCGGCGGCATCGGCGGCGGGCGGGCTCCTCGCGTTCGCGCTTCCCGCGACGCCACCCGCGGCGAAGGGCACCCCCGTGTCCGTCGCGGACGCGCTCGGGCTCAAGGCGCTCGTGCTCTTCAAAAGGCCCCAGTTCTGCGCCTTCGCCGCGGTGCTCCTTCTCGCGATGATTCCGTTCATGTGGTACAACGTCTACTGCGCGGCGTACCTCAAGGAGTCGGGGTTCCGGTTCCTCACGATAACGCTGAGCCTCGGGCAGGTAGGCGAGATCGGCTTCATGCTGCTCGTCCCGCTCGTCGTCTCGAAGTGGGGCTACAGGGGGGCGTTCGCCATCGGAATCGGCGCGCTCGCGTTCAGGAACGCCGCGTTCGCGTCGTCGTGCGCGCTCGGCTTCGCGCCTGGCGACTACGCGGGAATCCTTGTGCACGGTCTCATCTTCGGGCTCCTCGTCGTCGGCAGCCAGATGTACATCGACGACAACGCGCCGAAGGAGCTGCGCAACCAGGCGCAGGGGCTCGTCAACCTTATGACCGCGGGCGTGGGGGTGTTCCTGTCGAACGGAATCTTCGACGCGGTGCTTGCGCCGCGCGCGGACGGCTCCCGCGCGTGGACCGCGGCCTACCTCGCCGCGTTCGCCGTCGCGTGCGTCGCGTGCGTCCTCTCGCTCGTCCTCATCCGCCGCCGCCCCGCCGCCGCGCGGAAGGATGGCCCTCGCCGCGGACGGGAGCTCGCGCGCGCGGAGTGGCGCGAGTCGGACGAGTCGCCGAAGCCGGACGTCTCGTTCGTACCCGCGATGGAGCGCCGGCGACTCACGCTCCTCGAGCGCGCCGCGCTTTCCGTCGCGTGGAAGGTCTATCCGAAGGGCGAGCGGATACCTGTCGTCTTCGCGAGCCGATGGGGCGAGATAGGCACGACGCTCAAGCTCATGCGGCAGATGCACGACGAGGGGGAGATGAGCCCCGCGGGGTTCTCCAACTCGGTACACAACGCCGCGCCCGGGCACCTCTCGCTGCTTACTGGCAGCAAGGCGCCGTACACCGCAGTCGCGGCGGGCGAGAAGACCTACGAGATGGGGCTCCTCGAGGCCTCGACGTATCCGGGGAAGGTCCTCTTCGTCTACGCGGAGGAGTCGACGCCCGAGTTCTACCGTCCGCACTTCCCCGACGTGCGCCGCGCGCGCGCCGAGGCGATACTCTTCGACAACGGCGTTGCCTGACGCCTACTCTCCGCACATGGCGGAGTGGATGTCGCCTTCCCCGAGCGCGGCGGCGACGAGCCTGTCAACGCCGAGCGCCACGCCCGCCGCGCTCCTGACGAGCGGCAGCAGCTCCAGGAACTCCTCGTCGATGGGATAGTCGCTCTCCCCGAGCGCGCGGCGCTCCTCGCGTGCGGCGAGGAAGCGCCGCCTCTGCTCCGCGCCGTCGCAAAGCTCGGTGAAGCAGTTGGCGAGCTCGATTCCGTCGAAGTACAGCTCCCAGCGCTCCGCGACGTCGCCCCTCAGGCGCGCGAGCGACGAGGCCTCCTTCGGGTAGTCCATCAGGAAGACGAGACCCTTCGGAAGCCCCGGCTCGATCTTCGCGGCCATGTCGAAGTCGAAGCGGTCCTGGTTCCAGCTCTCCCACGGATCCCACCCCGCGAGCGTCCTGTACGCGTCGCGCACCGCGATGCGCT
>JAFPDR010000011.1 GCA_017389885.1 Kiritimatiellia bacterium | reverse complement strand
GGACGAACGAATTAATTCCACGATCAAACGTTACGCAGATGCCCGCGACAAGGTCCGCGAGGATATGAATCTGGCACGCATATTCAAAGAGGATGGAGAAAAGAAGATCGCCGATCTGTGCGATAGACAGTACAACGACACGCTGAGGTGGCTCGCGACGGCAAAAGTAGTTGCGGGCGATCCGATAGCGGGACGAGTGCCGCTCCAGCCTTCTTTCTGGAGGACATTCAATGGTGAACGGAAGAAGGGTGCCGTGTCCGAAAAGTCCGAATCCGCTGGGACGAATGGCCCCGATAAATCGAATTCCGACCAGAGCGGAGAATTTGTAGTGTGCGAAAAGTGCAAGGGCAGGAAGACTGTGCCTAACGAGGTGATTTGCAGCAAGTGCAATGGGGCGGGCAGTTTTGTGCGCCAGACGCGGATAAAGGATCTGTCGGGAAATGCACTGCCCGCAAAAGAGGTCAGGTGCTCGAAGTGCAATGGAAAGGGCGTGATCAGCGTTGGTCGCAAACCGTGCGAAGCCTGCGATGGCAAAGGTCGCGTGCCAAGATGACAAGGGAACTTTGTTCCCTCGCCACGTGAGATGAGGGACGCATCCGAGTCTCCTTTGCCACATAGGGTGCGCGGCACTGTTCGGTCATTTTCCTTGCCGCCTATGTTATATTGCTTGCCACGTCACATATTGCAATAAGTGTCGTGGGGTCTTTGCATCGAATCTTCAATTCTTTCTCGCTGAAGAATTATTGACGCGGCTGGAAGCCGCGTCTCTATGGAAGGGGGCGCCAGGTGGATGAACCAAGGAGACGCGGCAGATGTGCCGCGCCGGTGATTTAAGGAATGACAGCTTTACATGGCGCGGCGGGACGCCGCACCTCCTCGGGACTGAGTTTATCGCAAATGTGGGCGCGGGACTTCTCGCGCCAGGCGGAGGGGGTGAGTCCGGTCTGGCGGCGGAATGCGGAGTTGAAGTACTGCGCGCTCGAGAATCCGCACGCGCGGGATATCTCGGTCACCTTGCGGTCGGTGCGCTCGAGCATCCGCCGCGCCATGCGTATGCGGTAGCGCGCGAGGTAGTCGGCGGGGGAGAGCCCCGTGTGGCGCCTGAAGAGGTCGAACAGCCGCGAGCGCGAGTATCCCATGTAGGCGACGAGCGCGTCCATCCTCACGTTCTCCGCGAAGTGGCGCTCGAGCCACGAGGTCGCCTCGTCCATGAGCCTCACCCCCGGCTTCTCGCCGTGCACGTCGGCGTCCTCCCCGGCGCAGATATGGAACGCGAGCGAGGCGAGCGTCCGCGCGAGCGCAAGCTCCTCCGGCGAGAGGGACTTCTCTCCGCGCTCGGCGAGCGCGTCGAGGCGCAGGAAGGCGCGCGCGAGGTCGCGCGACGCCTGCACGGGGCGGCACGCCTTCGCGAGGAGCGAGCCGAGCAGCGACTTCGCGACGGAGCGGGGGAAGAGCGAGAACGCCGCCTCGCGGCGCGGAGGCCGCACGAGGAGCTCGATGCGGTGTCCGGCGGGGTCTATCGCCTGCAGGTGCCTGTGCCTGAGCCTCGCGGGGATGACGATGTAGTGCCCCGCGGTCAGCACCGCGCTTGCGCGCCCCTCGAACTCGTAGCCGAACTCGCCCTTGAAGCAGTACATGAGCTGCGCCTCGCCGTGCGCGTGCCAGAACGACTCGCCCGCGGAGGGGGCCTTCAGGTGGCGCGCGCCGGCGAGCCAGGATAGCGAGAGGGCCCTTTCCCCGATGTCGGGAGGGGTCTGTCCGTATGCATATTCACCCATGCCGACAATGATACCAAAAGATTGAGAAATCGTCCATTGGATAATTGCGCAATGTTTCGATTTGCCGTCCGCGCCCGAATTGTGGTATACTCGACGCAAACAGAAAGGATACTATCGATGGACAGACGTCAGTTTCTCTGCGGAGCGCTCGCCGGCGGCGCGGCTCCTCTTCTATTCGGCGGGTGCGCGGGCAAGTTCCTCGCCAACCGCAAGATCAACGTCGCGGTGATAGGATACGGGCGCATCGCGCACACGATGGACGTCCCGGGCGTGCAGCAGTTCACGGACCGCTGCGTCGTCACCGCGGTCTGCGACTACGACGCGACGCGCGCGGAGTACGGCAAGAAGGTCATCGAGGAGCGCTACGCGAAGAAGGGCATCGTCCAGGAGGTGAAGACGTACGGCGACTACCGCGAGATGCTCGCCGACAAGTCGATCGACGCCGTCCTTCTCTGCATACCCGACCACCAGCACGCGATCGTGGCGACGGACTGCCTCCTCGCCGGCAAGCACATCTACCTGCAGAAGCCCTTCGCGCAGACGATCCAGGAGGGGCGCGTCGTGGCGAACGTCGCGAAGAAGAAGGGCCTCGTAGTCCAGGTCGGCGCGTGGCAGAGGTCGCGTCCGCAGTTCCGCAAGGTCGTGCAGCTCGTCAGGAACGGGAGGCTCGGCAGGATCGCGCGCGTCGAGGTCGGAATCGGATGCGACAAGTCGGGCGGGAACCGCACGCCGGAGCCCGTGCCCGCGACGTTCAACTACGACGCGTGGCTTGGTCCGACGGACCCGACCGTGCCGTACAACTGGACGCGCTGCCACAACCGCGACCTCAAGCACATCGGCGACCGCCCGGGCTGGATACAGCTCGCGCCGTACGGCTGGGGCATGATCACGAACTGGGGCGCGCACCACCTCGACATCACGGCGTGGGGCCTCAACAGGGATCCCTCGTCCGTGCACGGCACGTGCGAGTGGATGGACCTCTCCGGCAACAAGCTGTGGAACGTCCACACGACGTACGACCTGCACTACGACTGCGGCGGGACGGAGGTCCACGTCAACAACAGGTTCCAGATGGGCGTCAAGTTCATCGGCGAGAACGGCGACTGGCTCTGGTGCACGCGCGGCGCCGTCAAGGTGACGCCGAGCGACCCCGAGCCGAAGGTCGCGCCCGGGCAGCTCGGTCCGATCGCCGCCTCCAAGCCCGAGCTCCTCGACGACCTGCTGCCGTGCGAGATCGAGGACAACGCGCTTGCGCACGGAGGCGAGAAGTTCCTCAGGACCGACGACCACTTCCTCAACTTCCTCGAGGCGGTGGCGCGGGAGGACCCGCAGTACACGGTCTGCGACGCCGAGGGCGCGCACAAGTCGACGGCGTTCTGCTCGCTCGGCCGCATGTGCATGGAGCTCTCGCGCGGGAAGAAGGACGGCGCGACGCTCGCGTGGGACGCGAAGAAGGAGGTCTCCGGAAACGCCGAGGCGGACAAGATGCTCGTTCCGTTCGCGCGCGGCAGGTTCGACCTCGCGCTCTCGCTCAAGGCTGCGGGGCTCGACTACGCGAAGTACATCAAGCCGATGTAAGGTCTAAGGTTGAAAGGTTGAAGGTTGAAAGTTCAATGTTCAATGTTTAAAGTTGAAAGACTGGAGCTGAAAATGAAGAAGATCATGTTTGCAGTTGTTGCGTTGGCGTCTATCGGCGCCTTCGCCGCCGTTCCGTTCAAGCTCGGCGTGGCCGGCTTCACGTTCCACAAGCGCACGCTCGACGACACGCTCGCGATCATGCAGAAGGCCGACGTGCACTATCTGTGCGTGAAGGACTTCCACCTTCCGTTCACCGCGACGGACGAGGAGATCGCCGCGTTCAAGGAGAAGTGCGCCTCCTTCGGCGTGACGCCCTACGGGATCGGGCCGATCTACGACAAGGACGTCGCGAAGCTGCGCGGACGCTTCGAGTTCGCGAAGCGCCTCGGCGCGAAGGTGGTCGTCGGCGTTCCGTACGAGCCGGGCGACGAGAAGGACTCCTGGAACAAGCGCCGCGGCTCGCGCAGGCTCCTGGAGGAGATCGACAGGCTCGTGAAGGAGTTCGACATCCCGTACGCGATACACAACCACGGTCCCGCGTCGCCTGAGATGTACCCCGACGTCGCGTACGGCTGGAACCTCGTCAAGGACCTCGACCCGCGCGTCGGCTTCTGCATCGACGTCGGCTGGGAGTACGGCTGCGACAAGGATCCCGCCGAGACGATCAGGAAGTACGGCGCGCGCATCTACGACGTGCACATCAAGAACTTCAAGAAGGACGCGCCCAACGGGAAGTCCGTCCCGCTTCCGCGCGGCAAGATCGACCTCGCGAAGGTGTTCAAGGCGTTCGCCGACGTCGGCTACGAGGGCGTCTGCTCGCTCGAGTACGAGTCCGACTTCGACGACAACCTCCTCGCCGTCGTCGAGTGCATCGGCTACGAGCGCGGCATATGCGACGCGATCAAGGTCAAGGCGAAGATGAAGCCCGCGCCCGAGGGCGCGAACACGCTCACCGACGCGGAGAAGGCCGAGGGGTGGAAGCTCGCGTGGGACGGCAGGACGTTCGACGGATGGCTCTCCGTCAAGAGCGGATGCAAGGAGGCGCCCTCCAAGGGCTGGGTCATCAAGGACGGCACGCTCACGATGCGTCCGGTGAACGGAATCGCGGACGGCAAGTGGTTTCCGCTTCCGCCCGAGGACCAGAAGCTCGGCGGCGGAGGTGACATCGTGACGGACAGGAAGTACCGCGACTTCGCGTTCAAGTTCGACTTCCGCCTCACCGAGAACGCCAACTCGGGCGTGAAGTACTTCTACGACGAGAAGCTCAACAAGGGGACGTGCGAGGAGTACCAGGTGCTCGAGAACGGACATCCCGACTCCGACAAGGGCAAGGACGGCAACCGCAAGTCCGCCTCGCTCTACGACGTGATCCCCGCGCACGCAGACGCCATCCTCAAGGGCGCCGGCGAGTGGAACAGCGGCATGGTCGTCGCGAAGGGCGCGCACGTCGAGCACTGGCTCAACGGCGTGAAGGTTCTCGAGTACGACCGCGGCACGCCCGCGTTCAAGGCCGCCGTCAAGGCGTCCAAGTACGCCGACTGGGGCGTCGCCGCGGACGGCAAGCCGCAGGACTGGGGCGAGATCCCCGAGGGGCGCATCCTCCTCCAGGACCACAGCGACTCCACGGTCTCGTTCTGCAACCTCAAGGTCAGGGAGCTCTGACGCCGAAGGGGACGGAAGGTCTGCTACCGATGGAAATGCCTTCGTACAGAATCGGGAGGACGGTGTTCGGGTCCGCCGCGTCGATCGCGGCGGCCTACGAGCGGTTCAAGGCGCTGCAGATCGACGAGACGCGGCTCGCGGACGGCAGGTCGTGTCCCTTCCCCGCCGCGCGCCGCACGCTCGACGGCGAGGCGCCGGTCGCGGGAGTGGGGACGTTCCAGGGCTCGTGCAAGCAGACCCTGACGTTCGCGCCGTCGGCGAGGCCTGGGTGGTGGATACGCCGCATGGACCTCCCCGAGCAGCTCGACACGGAGGTTGACATCGCGAACCTCTGGACGAGCGCGCAGAACCTCGTGCTCCGCTCCGGCTCGCCGCACAACTACCTCCGCATGGTCGAGCACATCATCGCGCTCAAGGTCGGGCTCGGAGTGGACGACGTGCTGCTCAAGGTGAACTCGGGTGACCCGCCGCTCTTCGACCAGTCGTCGCTTCCGCTGGTGAAGGCGATGGAGCACGCGAAGATCGTGGACGGCGCGGGGGAGGCCAAGTACGTGACGGTGCGCGAGCCGGTCGCGTTCGGCGGCGGACGCGGGGACTTCCTGCTGTTCCTTCCGGCGGAGAACGGCGAGCGCAACCTGCGCATCGACTGCGCGATTTCGTGGAACACGGTGATAGGCGACCAGAGGATTCTCTTCGACGTGACGCCGGATACCTTCCGCTACGCCTCGTTCGCCCGCACGAACGCGACGCGCAAGCAGTACCTCCTCGCCAAGTCTGTCGGCAAGCTCTTCGCGGCGACGCGCAACCTCGGGTACAACGAAAAGAACATCCTCATACACGGACGCCGCAGGTTCTACACCGAGCCGCGCTTCCCCGTGAACGGGAAGTTCCTCGAGCCCGTCTGGCACCGCGCGACGCTCGACCTCATGGCGGCGATCGCGCTCGCGGGGCCCGAGCGCTTCGTCGGCACCGTGGTGTCGTTCCGCGCCGGGCACACGCTCGACTGCGACGCCATCCGCGCGCTGCGCCGCAACGACCTCATAGTCCCCGCCTGATTCCGCGGACCGGGCCGCATTTCGAATCGCGATTGACTTTCCGTCGTTGAATAGGGTATAATTATATCCATTCGGCGGGCGTACGGAATGCGTCCGCCCGTGAACCAGCGATGGAGAACGAAAAAATGAAGCACGTTCTTGCGGCCGTCTGCGCCGCGCTTGCATTTGCCGTGCCGCGTTGCGCGGCGTTCGGCGCGAACTTGGTCTCGAAGGACATCGGCGACCCCGAGGCGAACGCCTGGGAGGCCGGGCAGTGGGTGACGTGCGGAGGGGACGTGATCGTGCTGGACGAGCGCCCGGCGGACGCGCCGACGAATGCGAAGTCGGTCCGCTTCGAGACGCGCTACGGCGACCACGCGTTCGGCGGATGGAACGCGCACCTCAAGGACAACGTGCTTCCCGGCAGGCCGCGGAAGCTCTCCGGCTGGGCGAGGCTCGGCAACGACGACTCGTGGGGGATGTCGTTCGACTTCGTGGACGCGAACACGAACAAGTTCGGCATCTCCATGCATCCCGTGGGCGATCCGAAGGGCAAGTTCAAGCTGACGCGCGAATGGCAGAAGTTCGAGATGG
>JAFPDR010000092.1 GCA_017389885.1 Kiritimatiellia bacterium | reverse complement strand
GTAGCATTCTTCAGCCGAGTAATACGAGATTCCCACTGCACCGTAATCCACGATAAGCTTCTTCACCGCCAGCTGGTTTTTGATGGAGGTCTCATCGTTTTCATCAAACCCGGATATTTTCGCATCACCGGCGGGGCCTTCAGCCGGTCGAGCAGCTCGGCGCGCGTCAGCGCCAGCATGAGTATTGAGGCTATCAAAGTCAATTCGAGTGAATCCTGTACGTCTTTTTCTGCATATTATACCAAATCGGGCGGAAAACGGGATTTTGAAGTTTCGCGCGGGCGCTGGACTACCGCACCTTGAAGAGGATGAGGAGGAGGATCGGCATTACCGCGAGCTGGAGGATGACGAAGCGCATGAGGACCTGCGCGTTCGACCAGCCGAGGTTCTTCTTGCAGTGGTCGTGCAGCGGGAAGCGCACCTTGCGGATCACGCTGTCGTCGCCTATCTGGAAGCCGAGGCGCTTCGCGACCCTCAGGAGGACGAGCTTGCCGAGTCCGCCGCCGCCGTTCACCAGCACCACGGGCGCGAGGAAGAGGACGAAGAACGGATTGCCCGTCATCATCGACGCAGTCGCGACGAGGATGCCGAGGAAGCGGCTCCCCGCGTCGCCCATCAGTATCTTCGACGGCTCGGCGTTGTACCAGAGGTAGCCCGCGAACGCACCCGCAACGACCATCACCACGATCGCCCAGCGCGCGGCCTCGGCGTAGACGGGGATGAGGAAGTAGTGCGCGACCGGACGATAGCCGACGACGACGTACAGCGTGAACGCGAGCATCGCGAGCGTTATCGTCGTGAGCGCCCCGGCGAGTCCGTCGACTCCGTCGGAGCAGTTCGTCGCGTTCATCGTGAACCAGAGCAGGAACGCCGCAAGCGGGACATACGTCCAGCCGGGGATCAGCCAGATGCCCTTCACGAACGGAAGCCATGCGATCATCTTGAGCCCGTCCGACGTGTGCTCGGCGTGTCCGCGGAAGATGAAGAACGCGATCGCCACGGACACGACGAGGTCCAGGAGACCCTTCTTGAGCTCCCCCCACGGAACGGCCGCGCGGTCGTCGAGGTAGCCGAACAGCATCGCGAGGTACAGCGCGAAGACGGCCATGAGGTCCCAGAACGCGAGCGGCGCGAAGAGCACGATCACCGGGAGCGCGACGAGCGACACGACGAGTCCCGTGCCGGTGGGCTTGCCCTTCGACTTCATGCCGTCCATGTCCTTCAGTATCGCCTTGCCGTGGTCCCTGGGAAGCCTCTCCCAGAGGCGAGGCAGAAGAAGCCAGCAGGCGAGGGCGGCCGTGAAGGTCCCGCCCGCAAGTAGAAGAGCGTGCGACTGGAGCATGCGGAACGGACCCCAGAACTGCGTGAGATACGAAGACAGATAGTAAAGCATGCGGATATTATACCAAATCGTACGCCGCCGCGCTCAATCGCCCTGACGGCGCGGGGAGAACAGCTGGGCGATCACGACGGCGGAGAAGACGAGTGCGCATCCCGCGGTCTGGGCGGGGGTGAAGGCGTCGCCGAGCGCGAGCCATCCGCTGACCGCGCCAACCACCGACTCGAAGCTCATGAGCACCGCGGCGACGGACGCGTTCGTGCGCGCCTGCCCGAGGTTCTGCATCGTGTAGGCGATTCCGCTCGACATGATGGAGACGTAGAAGAGCGAGAACCATCCCGCGCGGAAGTGCGCGAGCGTGAGGCGCGACGCCTCGGAGGGAAGGAGGACGAACGGCGCGGCGCAGATTCCGGCGACGAACGTCTGCACCATCGAGAACCTGATGACGTCGCATCCGGGCGCAAAGCGGTCCACTACCATGATCTGCACCGCGAAGAGGACGGCGCAGAGGAGGGTCCACAGCTCGCCGCGCCCGATGCCGAACCCCTCCGCCGCGCCTCCGCTGATCAGGTATGTGCCGCCGAGCGCGAGCGCGACGCCGGCCCAGACGGACCATCCCGGCCGCCCCTTCCCCGCGATCCACGCGAAGACAGGCACGAGCAGGATGTAGTTCGCCGTCAGGAACGCGGACACCCCGGGCGTCGTGTGCTCTATGCCGAGCTGCTGCGCGATCATCGCCGAGAAGAGCGCAACGCCGCTCGCCGCGCCGCCGAGGTACTCGCTGCGCGCGTTGCGCGCGACGCGCATGAACCTGTCCCTCACGAGCACGACCGCGAGCAGGAAAAACCCCGCGAGTATGTTGCGGTAGCAGGTGAGGGTGAAAGGTCCGTAGTGCTCCGCGCCGGTCTTCTGGAAGAGGAACGCCGTCCCCCAGATGACGGTGCAGATGATTATCAGGAGCGGACCCATCGCCTCAGTTGTAGTAGGAGTAGTGCTTTTCGATGCGCTCCATCGTCCAGGCGACGATGAAGTTGAAGAGGTAGTAGAACACGCCGGCGGCGACGAGCGGCGCCATCGTCGTGTTGGAGCTGGAGAGCTGCTTGGCGATCGTGAACATCTCGGTGACGGCGATGGTGAACGCAAGGGAGGTGTCCTTCACGAGGGTGATCACCTCGTTGCCGATGGCCGGTATGACGCGCTTTATCGTCTGCGGCAGGATGATGCGGAAGAACGTCTGCCCCCTGCCCATCCCGAGCGCCTTCGCCGCCTCGTGCTGCCCGAGGTCGATGGAGAGGATTCCGCCGCGGTATATCTCCGCGAAGTACGCCGCGTAGTTCAGCGCGAACGCGAGCACGGTCGCGAGCAGCCTCGGATACTTCGCGAGCGGCATGCCGAAGAGCATGTACGGCGCGAAGTACACGAACATGATCTGAAGCATCAGCGGCGTGCCGCGCACGACGGATATGAACATCCTGAACGCGCCGGACACCACCGGATTCCCCGACATGCGCCCCAGCGCGACGACGAACCCGAGCGGCAGCGCGAGCATGAGAGTGTAGGCGAATATCTGCACGGACACGGCAAGCCCGCCGAGCAGATCGGATATCATAGGCCAGAATTGCATTCCCTTACCTCCTGGATTGACGTTGCGCCGCCGCCGGGCCCCGCGGTCACGACTGCGAGTACAGAACCTGCCCCGTCGCGGCGTCGAGTATCGAGAACGCCTCGGGGTGGCGGTGGAGCTCGGAGACGAACGTGAGGCGCGTGTTGAACTGCTTCTGCATCTGCGCGAGGATGTCCGAATCCTCCGTGCGCAGGCGCTGCATCACCTGCGGCGCGATGACGATCTTCGGCTCGAACGGCCTCTTGTCCGCCTCGGCCTGGCGCAGGAGCGAGGTGAGCTTGCGCTGAAGCTCGACGGACACCGCCATCGGGGACTTGACGAGTCCGCGTCCCGAGCAGTATGGGCACTTCGAAGTGAGCATCGAGAGGATCGAGCGGTCCTGGCGCTGGCGGGACATCTCGAGGAGCCCGAGCTCGGATATCTCGAGCACGTTCGTGCGCGCGCGGTCGCGCTTGAGCGCGTCCTTGAGCGCGCGGTACACCTGCTTCTGGTGCTTCCTGGACTTCATGTCGATGAGATCGAGGACCACGAGTCCGCCGATGTTTCTGAGCCTCAGCTGGCGCGCGACCTCGTCAACTGCCTCGAGGTTCACCTGGAGTATCGCCTCCTCCTGGCTGCCGCTGCCCTTGTGGTGCCCGGTGTTGACGTCGACGGCGATGAGCGCCTCGGTCTCGTCGATGACGAGGTAGCCGCCGGACTTGAGCGGGACCTGCCTCGCGAACGCCTCGGCGAGCTGGCGCTCGAGCCCGTAGTGCTCGAAGAGGCTCGTGGTGCCGTCGTAGCGGCGTATCTTCGACTTCGCGCGGCGCGAGATGCGTCCCGTGACCTCGCGCATCGACTCGTAGCTCTTCTCGTCGTCGATCACGATCGCGTCTACGTCCTCGGTGAGCCAGTCGCGCACCACGCGCTCGCAGAGGTCAGGCTCCTGGAAGATGCAGCACGGGGTCCTGAGGCGCTTCGTGTTGGACTGCATCTCGTTCCAGACGGCGAGGAGGTTCCTCAGGTCGCGCGCGAAGGCGCGCGCGCTCGCCCCGGCGCCGACGGTGCGCACGACGAGCCCGACGTTCTCGGGGAGCGGAAGCTTGTCGAGTATCTTCTTCAGCCTCTGGCGCTCCTTGGCGTCGCCGATCTTCTTCGACACTCCGCGGATGCGCGTGCCCGGCATCATCACGAGGTAGCGCCCGGGGATCGAGAGGTTGGCGGTGACGCGCGGACCCTTCGTGGAGATCGGGCCCTTCGTGACCTGCACGATGATCTCGCTTCCCGGCGGAAAGCGCTTCGCGATCTCGGCGTCGGAGAGGCGGTTGGACTTCCTCCCGCCCTTCTGCGCCTTCTTCGGCTCGTCGTCGTCGTCGAGAAGCGCGTCCGCGTCCGGGGTCATGTCCCAGTAGTGCAGGAACGCGTTCTTCTTCAGCCCGATGTCGACGAACGCCGCCTGGAGGTCGTTCTCCAGGTTCTGGACGCGCCCCTTGAAGACGCTTCCGACGAGGCGCTCCGCCTCGGGATGCTCGACCATGAATTCCTCGAGCCTCCCGTTTTCGAGCACCGCGACGCGGGTCTCGAGCTTTTCCACGTTTACTATGATTTCGCGCTTCAGCTTGGAGCGCTTTAGCCATCCGAACAGGTTCATGTTCTTGTTTCCCTTCCGTGTATTGACACGCTTTGTACGATTCCGAGGCCGGCCATCACCGTCACGAGGAAGGTGCGCCCGGCAGATATGAACGGCAGCGGAAGCCCGGTGATCGGCACGAGGCCCACGGACATCGCGATGTTTATGAACACATGCGCGAACACCAGCGTGGAGACCCCGAGCGCGAGCAGGCGTCCGGTTCCGTCCGTTGCGACAAAAGCCGTCCACGCGCACGGAACGAGAAGCGTCCCGAACAGCGCGAGCAGCAAGACCGATCCGACGAACCCAGCCTCCTCCGCGTACACGCAGAAGATGAAGTCGTTCATCGAAATTGACTGGGGCAGGTACTTGAGGTGGTTCGTCTCGCCCTTGCGGAAACCCTTCCCGGAGAATCCGCCCGAGCCGATCGAGATCAGCGCCTGCCTTAG
>JAFPDR010000091.1 GCA_017389885.1 Kiritimatiellia bacterium | reverse complement strand
GGCTCCTTCGCCCTTGACATCCGCTTCAACGCCACGCCGGACGACTGGGCGCTGTTTCCGTCGAGCCAGGCGGGAGCGCTCAACGGATGGTGGCAGATGCTCGCCGAGCGCGGAATCGCCGGCGTGGTCCTCTTCGCGTCGCCGCTCCTGTTCCTCGCGTGGACGTACGTCCTGCGCGCGTACGAGGCGGTGCGGAAGGCCGTCGCCTCTCGGCGCCCCGCGGAGCTGATGGCGCTGCACGCGGCGTGCTGGATCGGACCGCTCGCCATAGCGGCGACGGCTGCCTGCGGATTCATAGACCACTCTTTCTGGAGGCCGGAGACGATGATGGCGGTGGCGGCGATGTTCGCCCTGTCCGGCAGCGCGTTGCCGGCCGTTGCTAAGAAGACCGACGAGGAGTCGGATACGGAGAAGTGACAAATGGCTGACAAACCACTTTACTACGGCAGTTCGAAGAGCACGGGGCCGATGTACTACGGAAGTTCGAAGGGCGCAGGCCCCATGTACTACGGCGGCGGACAGGGTCCGATGTACTACGGCGGCGGGATGAAGTACGGCGGCAGCTACGGCTCGTACGGCAGCTACGGCTCGTACGGCTCGTACGGCAACTACGGCGGACAGGGCGAAGACGGATCCATCGTCGGCACGATTACGCTCAGCCGCGCGCTCCGCGTCATCTCCCAGCGCTGGCTGTCGGTGTTCGTGTTCCTGCTCGTCGGGCTCATCGTTTCCTTCGCCGTCTACCGCATCTCCCCGACGATCTACGAGGCGAAGAGCGAGTTCACCATGGACATGCGCCGCATGACGCGCGGCACGGGTGCGATGGAGAACATGATAGAGGACTTCGGGCAGAACTACGCCGAGATATTCAACACGCGACTCTCCGACTGGCGCTCCGACAAGATCGTGCTGATGATCCAGCAGCAGTACAGGACGGCCCATCCCTCCTCGACCGTTTCGGACGACGACATCGTCGCGACGCTCGCGGACTCGCAGCTCGAGCTCCAGCGCAACTCGCGAATCATCACGATATCCGTGCGCTCGAAGGATCCGCGCCTCGCCGCCGCGCTCGCAAACGCCTACGCCGAGGCGATCGAGGCGTTCTCCGACGAGGAGAACCGCGTCAAATGCGACGAGGCGGTGAAGAACACGCACCAGAACGTCGAGAACCAGCGCCGCGACGTCGACCGCCTCGCGAAGCAGGTCATCGACTTCCGCACCGCGAACAAGGTCGACAGCCTCCGGTCGACCCGCGACACGATCCAGCAGGGGCTTTCCAAGACCACTGCGGACATTCTCGCGCTCGAGACGCAGGAGACGCAGCTGACCGAATGGGAGAAGCTCCTCCAGGCCGTGCAGAAGGATCCCGAGACGTTCGGCAACCTCTCCGCCGGCGTTCCGCGCGCGGAGGAGATCGCGAAGGAGTACCGCGCGTTCCAGGACGCATCCAGCGCGTACCAGGGTCTCCTCGTCTCCTACACCGAGAACCACCCCGAGGTCGTCGCCGCCAAGAAGACGCTCGACCTCTCCAAGCAGCGCTTCCTCGACGCGACGGCTCGCGCGCTGCTCACCGGGCGCTCGACGCTCCAGGTCGTCCGCAACCAGCTCGCAAGCCTCCGCCAGAAGCAGAAGGACCTCAGCGGCGACCTCCTGTCGGTCGGCCAGCACATCGACCTCGCGGAGTCCGGCCTCAAGCAGCTCGAAACGGAGTACGACGCGTCCATGCGTCAGCTCGAAAGCCTCAAGATTGCCGAGAACGAGATGCGCATCAAGGCGGAGTCCAACAACGAGCTCGTCCGCAAGGGGCGCCCCGCGAACGTCCCGAACAAGCCCGTATTGCCGAACCCGATCATCATCTTCGGACTCGGCGTAGTGCTCTCGCTCGGACTCGGCTTCCTCTTCGTGCTCGTCATCGACAACCTCGAGGACACTGTCGTGAACCTCGCGGACATCGAGAGCCGCCTCGCGCTCAGGGTGCTCGCGGTGCTTCCGCACGTGCGCCGCAAGCGCCGCGAGCAGGTCGCGCGCTTCGCCATCGAGGACAAGTACTCGCAGTTCTCCGAGGCGGTCGCGGGACTGAGGAACCTCCTCGACTCGCCGCGCTACGAGGCGTTCACCCACTGCGTCCTCGTCATCTCGACGCAGCCGGGCGAAGGCAAGACGATCACCTCGACGTCCATCGCGATCTCCCATGCGCAGACCGGCAAGAAGGTCCTGCACGTCGACTTCGACCTGAGGCGTCCGAGGCTCGCGAAGATCTGGGGCTTCGAGCTCACCCAGGACCGCAGCTTCTCGCACGTCCTCCAGGCCGCGAACGGCGGCGAGAAGCCCGACTTCGCCAAGCTCGTCAACAAGTCCGACGTCCCCGGGCTCGACATCATCTGCTCGCTTCCCCCGGACGGCGTCTCGCCCGCGACGATCTTCGGCTCCGCGCCGGTGAGGGACTTCTTCGAGTGGGCCAGGGCCAACTACGACCGCATCATCATCGACTCGCCGCCGTACGGAGTCGTAGGCGACGTGGTGTCTCTCGCCGCGCAGGCGGACTCCGTCCTCATCATGTGCTGCCCCGACCGCACGCACTTCAAGCCGATCCAGCACTGCTCGCGCTGCCTCACGGAAGCCGGCGCGAACATCATCGGCGTCGTCGTGAACGACGTCGAGATATCGAGCGTCTCCGCGTTCGACCCGTCCTCCCACCGCGGCTACGGGTATGGCTACGGCTACGGGTACGGCTATGGCTACGGCTACCGCCCGAAGAGCGACGCGAAGAAGGGCGCGGACGCGAAGAAGGGCGATGGCGCGAAGAAGGGCGATGGCGCGGACGCGAAGTCCGACGCCCCGTCCGGCTCCCGCGTCAGGCGCACAGCGGTCAACGAGGAGTTCGCAGATGAGGAATAGCAGGCGCTGCATCGTCACGGGCGGATGCGGATTCATCGGATCCGCCCTCGTGCGCCACCTCTGCCGCGAAGGGCGCGAGGTGCTCGTCGTCGACAAGCTCACCTACGCGGGCAACGTCGAGTCGCTCAAGGAGGCCGAGGGGAAGTACACCCTCCTCGTGAAGGACATCTGCGACCAGGAGGCGATGGATTCCGCGTTCGCCGAGTTCCGTCCGGACACGATATTCCACCTCGCCGCCGAGTCGCACGTCGACAGGTCGATCGACGGACCGGGCGAGTTCGTGCGCACCAACGTCGTCGGTACGGCGACGCTCCTCCAGTCCGCGCTCAAGTACTGGAAGACTCTCCCCGACAGGGACGCGTTCGTGTTCCAGCACATCTCGACGGACGAAGTCTACGGAACGCTCGGCGAGACGGGCTTCTTCACCGAGAAGACCCCGTATTCCCCGCATTCCCCCTATTCCGCGTCGAAGGCGTCGAGCGACCACCTGGTCCGCGCCTGGCACGACACCTACGGAATGCCCGTGCTGATCACGAACTGCTCGAACAACTACGGGCCGTACCACTTCCCCGAGAAGCTCATCCCGCTCGTGATCCTCAACTGCCTCGACGGCAAGCCGCTCCCCGTCTACGGGAAGGGCGCGAACGTGCGCGACTGGCTCTACGTGGACGACCACGTGAAGGCGCTCTGCCTCGTGAACGCGAAGGGCGTCGCGGGGGAGACCTACAACGTCGGCGGACACAACGAGCGCACGAACCTCGAGGTCGTGAAGACCGTCTGCGCGATCCTCGACGAGCTTAGGCCGCGCGGCGGAACGGACGGGGACTCTGGCGTCCCCGAACCCCGCCCGAGGTATGAAGACCTAATCACCTACGTCGCGGACCGTCCCGGACACGACCTCCGCTATGCGATCGACCCCTCGAAGCTGATGGGCGAACTCGGGTGGAGGCCGGAGGAGAACTTCGAGACCGGAATCCGCAAGACGGTGCAGTGGTACCTCGACAACGAGTGGTGGTGGAGGCCCATCCACGAGAAGAAGTACGCGGGCCAGCGCCTCGGCCGCGGCTGATCGGCTGATTTTCGCCATCCGTTTCCCCTTGCGCTCCGGCGAACTCTTTGGTACAATTTCCACATAAACACAAAAGGAAAGGACACCAGAGATGAAGAAATACGTCTGCAAGGTCTGCGGATACGTCTACGATCCGGAGAACAACAACGGCGTCGCGTTCGAGGACCTTCCCGACGACTGGACCTGCCCCATGTGCGGGGTCGGCAAGGACCAGTTCGAGGAAATGTAATCCTTTTACGTCAACAAAACAACAAGTCAACGAGGCAATCTGCCAGTCGGCCAACGGCTGACGGACGACTGCCGGTGAGAAAGGAAAAGAAAATGGCAAAGTGGGTTTGCCCCGTCTGCGGGTATGTGTATGAAGGCGAGAATCCCCCGGAGAAGTGCCCCCAGTGCGGCGTTCCGGGCTCGAAGTTCCTCAAGCAGGGCGGCGGGCTCGACTTCGTCGCGGAGCACCACGTCGGCGACGGAATCGTCGACGACGCGGAGGTGACGCAGGGACTCAAGGACCACTTCAACGGCGAGTGCTGCGAGGTCGGGATGTACCTCGCGATGTCGCGCCAGGCGGACCGCGAGGGATATCCCGAGGTCGCCGAGGCGTACAAGCGCATCGCGTTCGAGGAGGCCGAGCATGCGGCGAAGTTCGCCGAGCTCCTCGGCAAGACGATCGACATCGTCACCGACTCCACCAAGGAGAACCTCCGCCGTCGCATGGAGGCCGAGTGCGGCGCGACCGCCGGCAAGCTCGCCATCGCGAAGCGCGCGAAGGAGCTCGGCTACGACGCGATCCACGACACCGTCCACGAGATGGCGAAGGACGAGGCGCGTCACGGCAAGGCCTTCCAGGGCCTCTACAACCGCTACTTCAAGTAACGCCCGGCCGGGGGCCAGTCGCGCGTCATGTGGAGCGGAGCGAGATCGGGGCAGGCGGCGCTGGAATACGTTCTGGCGCTGTGCGCCCTGCTCGTCGTAGTCGGCGCGATGTGGCATCTCGTCGCGGCGGCGCGCAGGAACGTGGTGCGCACCGAGTCGCTCGTTAGTTCAGACTATCCTTAACAAGAAAGGAACCAAAAAAATGATGAAGGCGCTAAGAAAAGGCCAGACGATGGTCGAGTACATCATCATCGTGTGCCTGATCGCAGTATCGCTCATCGCGGTGTTCACGTACCTGAGCCGCGCCATCGGCAGGAAGGCCGCGGGCGCAGCCGAGGCGCTGTCCGAACAGGAGGGCAGCAGCGCGAAGGGTGCCGTCGAGAACATCAGCGAAGACACGATCAAGCAGATCGGCGAAGACTGAGGCGGCTGCACATGCTCCGTCATGCGAGAGACGGGCAGGCGATGTTGGAGACGGTTCTCGCCGTCTTCTTCATCACCCTTATGTTCCTCGCGGTTTTCCAGGTCGCGCACATGGTCACGACGAAGATACTTCTCGACCATGCGGCGGCCAGGGCGGCGCGCGCGCGGGCAGTCGGGTTCAACGACTGGATGTGCCTGAAGTCCGCGCGCGTCGCGATGATACCCGTGGCGGGTCCGCGCACCTGGCCCGTTGCGGAGGACGGCGAGCGCCGCGAGGCCTCGCTCGTCCCGATCTACATGGAGACGGAGAACGAGTCGATGGCGCGCGGCATACTCGACTACGAGCGCTGGCCGTACATGGACTACGCACTCAAGTCCGGCATCGGCAGCGAGGTCGAGTCCCGCGTGGCGCTCGACATCCCGCGCTTCTACTCGCGCGGGGACGAGGATTCGGACACGATCGAGATCGAGGGGGAGGCGCGGATAGAGTCCCACTTCCCGCTCTACATGAACGACCAGGGGCTGTGACATGAGAAGGGGACAGGTCGCGCTCTATCTGCTGATGGTGCTGGTGGGGATATTCCTCATCGCGCTCCTGAACGTCGACACGTTCGACTTCGTCCGAGGGAAGAACCGCTCGCAGAACGCGGGCGACGCCGCTGCGCTCGCCGCCGCGCGCAAGCAGGGCCGCCTCCTGCACGAGCTCGGCAAGATGAATGTCGACCCCATCCTCGCCGCGGTGAAGAACGACGTCGCGGAGTGCGACGGGATCGTCGAGGCGCAGCGGAGGCTCGTGCTCCTCGGGCCCGTCGAGGCGCTCAGGCTCGCGAGCCGCGCGGCGAAGAAGAACGGAATGGCCGAGCGCGAGGAGTTCGAGGAGATACTGCGCCGCCACGTCGAGGACATCCGCACCGTCTACATGGGCGGGACGAAGGAGAACGGCGAGCCGTATCCCGAGCCCTACCCCGGCGCGTGGGGGGAGTACGCCGCGGCGATAGAGGACGTGCTTGCGGACGGGCTCGCGTGCGGACCCGACAACGTCGAGTTCTACGGGGCGCAGGGAGGGCACTACCTCCTCATGAAGGACTTCTACCACGCGATCGCCGGAGAGAACTGGTGCTGGTTCCACTGGAACGCCGAGGGCCTGCTCAACAGCTACACGAGCTACCACGACTGGGCCCCGCTCCCCGCGCGCGACGAGGACTCGATGGAGAACAGCGAGATATTCAACCTCCACGTCAGGGCGTGGCAGGGCGCGCTCACCGACATCCTCGACACGAACGAGATACAGCACATCTGCCGCGAATACGGCGGCGGCGAGATCCCGCAGGAGGAGCTCGAGAAGTCCTACGTCATCACAAACCGCGAACAGGTCTGGTTCTTCTTCGAGGGCGCGAGGCCCGGCGCGGGAGGAGGCAACTGGGGACGCTGGTTCAACGGACTCACCCTCGCGGGAGACGACGAGGGATACGAGTTCCCGATCGTCGGCGAGATCAAGCCCGAGTACAACGTGCGCGGCTGCGCGGCGATCTGCCGCTGCGTGCAGGACGTGGAGTCCGTCGCGCTCGAGGCGGAGTCGTCCGTCGTCTGGTCCGCGGCCGCCAAGCCCTTCGGCACCGTGCAGAACTTCGAGGGCGAGACCGACGTCGTGACGGCGCTAAACGCGTTCGTCGTGCCGTGCTTCTCGCACGTCAGGCTCGTCCCGCTCGACTCGGTCGGAGGGGAAGACCTCTCGACGGCGGACTACGGATGGGTCACGCACATCCGCGAGCACCTCGGCCCGTACCTCGACCGCGGGCCCGTCAACGCGCAGGGATGCTTCTACTGCCTCCAGCTCCAGACGTGGGAGGTGAAGTCGTTCCGCGAGTCCGGCAAGAAGTGGATAAAGTACTACGCGGACACCTGCATCCGCGGAACAGGCGGCGGCGGAAGCCACGGAGGGACCAGCCATGGCCACTAAGGAGCTCGCCGACTCGCTCCCTACGCGCGCTCTGGCGAGCGCACTCGCTCGCTCGCCGGCTCGGCGTATTGGCCTGCCGGGCCAGGCCTTCATGGAGATGGCTTTAGGGATGCTCGCGCTCGCGCTCGTCCTTGCGTCGCTCTTCGGCTTCACGTCCTACATTCTCTCGTCGCTCGAGATGCAGCGCGACCTGAGGGCGGACGCGGGACGCGGCGCGCTCGAGGCGGGAGGAGGCGACGAGTCGTATTCCTCCAAGACGGCCCACGACGTAGTGGAGGTCGAGCAGTTCGCCGCCGACTACGTCTTCGGCTCCTCCGAGGTGGAGGTCCAGGAGGAGGTCCATATCCCGGCGATGGC
>JAFPDR010000090.1 GCA_017389885.1 Kiritimatiellia bacterium | reverse complement strand
GCGCCGCAGCAGCGCGGCGACCTGTACCTTCCGGACACGGTCTCGGCCGAGACGCCGAAGCTCCTGCTGGTCCACGGCGGCGGATGGCATTCCGACAAGTACCAGCGCGGAACGCTATCGGACGAGGCGGAGCTCTTCCGCCGCGCCGGCTACGCGGTCTACAACATCGACTACCGCCTCGCGCCCGCCGCGCCGTGGCCGGAGATCGGAGACGACTGCCTCGCCGCCGCCCGCAGGTTCGTCGCGTGCGAGGGGATGCCGCAGCTCGCTGCCGCTGCCGGAAAGCCGGTGTTCGTGCTCGGCGCTTCGGCGGGCGGACACCTCGCGCTGATGACGGGGCTCAGGCTCCCGCGGAAGGACGTCCTCGGAATCGTCTCGGTCTCCGGCATCGCCGACCCCGCGCCGGACATGGAGCTGCATCCTGACCGCTACACCGACCTCTTCGCCGGAGGCGCGGTCGATCCCGCGGCGTTTCCCGCCGCGCATCTCGCGGCGGATGTGCCGCCTGTGCTGCTCACGCACTGCTGGAACGACACGGTCGTGCCGATCGCCTCCGCGGTCTCGCTCGCGCGGCTGATGACGGACCGCGGGCTTCCCGTCGAGACGTACTTCTACGACTTCGCGCGGAAGAACCAGGGCCATGCGATGTGGGACGTCGCGAACAGGAAGTCGCACGTCTTCTACGGCGACATACAGCGGCGCGTCATGGCGTTCATGCGCGGCGTGCGCGGACTCCCCGAGCCGCTTGCGGGCGGCGCGTCGTTCGAGTACCTCGGGAAGCTGCGGCGCGTCCCGTCCGCGGAGGTGCGCGAAAGCGGCGTGTCCCTCGGCTTCGAGTGCCTCGACCGAGACCTCTTCGACCCCGAGCCGTGCTACGGCCGCATCGCCGCGGTTGGCGTCAAGAACGCGCGCGTGCAGACCGGATGGTGGAAGTGCGAGCGGGAGAAGGGCGTCTACGACTGGACGTGGCTCGACGGCGTCGTCACGAACCTGACGAGCCGCGGAATCGACGTGTGGTTCAACGTCGGCTTCGGCAACAAGATCTACATGGGCGACACGTTCGGCGAGGCGTCCGTCGGCTTCGTGCCGATCCACTACGGCGCGGAGTGCGAGGCGGCGTGGAAGAACTTCTGCCGCGCGCTCGCGGCTCGCTACAGGGGGCGCGTCAACCGCTTCGAGATATGGAACGAGGTGAACGGCAAGGGCTTCTGGCGTCCGAAGGAGCCGAACGCTACGGAGTACGCGCGGCTCGTCGCGATCACGGCGGGGGCGATACGCGAGGCGCAGCCGGACGCGCTGTGCGGCGGATGCGTGATGGGCTATCCGCAGGCGTACCTGAACGAGTTCAAGGCGGCGGGCGGTCTCGGGTACCTCGACTTCTTCAGCCTCCACCCGTACGATCCGCTTCCGGAGAAGGAGTGGCCGGCGCGCGTGAAGTGGCTGCGCGGACTCTTCCGCGGCGCGGGGCGCGGCGGACGCGACGTCGAGGTCTGGCAGGGGGAGAGCGGCTTCGCGTCGTGGACGCCGGAGAAGTACTGGCAGCCGCGCATCGTCCGCGAGAGCGAGCGCGCGCAGGCGGTCTGGCTGCTGCGGCGCTACGTGCTCGACTTCTCGCTCGACATCCCGCTCTCGTCGTACTTCCAGACGGCGGACATGATGAAGAAGGGCTACCAGATGGGACACACCGAGCAGGGCGCGATGAACGTCGCGCGGCAGGGTGTCCTCAACGGGCTCACCTACACGCCGAAGCCCGCGTTCACCGCGCTCGCTTCCGTCTGCGCCGTGTTCCGCGACGGGGTGCATGCGGTTCCCGCGGGAGGCTTCAGGGCGGCGCGCGCGGCGGAGGGCGCGGTTCCGGACGCCGCGACGGTGCGCGGACTCGTCTTCGCGCGCGGCCGCACGCCGTACTACGTCTACTACATGGCGACCGATCCGCAGCGCGCGTGGTCCGACAAGACGCCCTCCGCGCGCCTCGAGATCCCCGCTCGCGAAGACCTGGACGCGATCCGCGAGCCGGTTCTCGTGAATCTCCTCACGGGCGATGTCTTCGCGCTCCCGAGGCGCGGCACATCCGCCGCGCTCGTCATCGAGGGCCTTCCGCTCTCCGACGCGCCGATGCTCGTCTGCGACCGCCATTGCGTATCGTGGCTCAAATGACGTTATACGAGACTAAATCTGCTCTTAAAATCAAGATTTAGTCTGGGATAAGGCAAAAATTGGCCTATACTTGACTAAAACACAGTAGTTTTGGTATAATTCGCGCGACATGTATAGAAAGGGGATGCAAAATGATAGGGCGAGAGAAAGAACGCAGAATGCTTGAGGAGGCGCGAGATTCCGAGTATTCGGAGTTTGTAGCGGTTTATGGTAGGCGTCGTGTCGGCAAGACTTTTCTTGTTCGGGAGACCTTTGACTACACGTTTGCGTTTCAACATTCTGGACTTGCGAATTCTGGAATGAAGCGGCAACTTAAGGCGTTCGCGGGATCGTTAAGGGAATCAGGATTGGAGAACAGGTCTGTTCCAGTAGATTGGCTGGACGCCTTTGATGCGCTGAAGGATGTGATACGCATTTCCGATGCCCCCAAGAAGGTTGTCTTCATAGACGAAATGCCGTGGATGGATACGCCGAAGTCGGGATTCGTCTCTGCGCTTGAGAATTTCTGGAATGGATGGGCGTCTGCGCGCAAAGACGTTCTTCTTATTGTCTGTGGTTCGGCGACATCCTGGATAATCAAGAAGATATTGCGCAACAGGGGCGGTCTTCATAATCGCGTTACGGTCGAGATTCCGTTGTCGCCCTTCACCTTGCGCGAATGCGAGCTATATGCAGAGTCCCGACGTCTTGGCATGTCCCGCCGTCAGATAGTTGAATGCTACATGGCGTTTGGGGGGATTCCCTATTACTGGAAGCAACTTGCGCGGGGGTTGAGTCCCGCACAGAATTTTGATGCGCTTTTCCTCGCGCAAAACGGTCGGCTGCGAATGGAGTATTCCGAGCTTTATGCATCCCTCTTCAAGAATCATGAGCCATACGAAAGAATCGTGTCGGAGTTGGGACGAAAGGGGACAGGTCTTACAAGAGGGGAGATAGCTGCGGGCATCGGCATTCCGGAATCCGGAACACTTACGCGCTATCTCGAGGAGCTCGAACAGTGTGGTTTTGTTCGAAAGTATTCAGTGCTTGGCAAGAAGAACAAGGGCGCTGTGTTCCAGCTGATAGACAGCTACACGCTTTTTTATTTCAAGGTCTTGTCCGCCGCAAGTGGCAAGGGCGAGCACTTCTTGACGTCGGTGACCGATTCCCGTTTCATGGACACTTGGGAGGGGGTGGCCTTTGAGCGTGTCTGTCTAATGCACGTTGATGAGATAAAAAAGGCTCTTCAGATAGGCGGCGTGGTATGTGAAGTCTCGCCGTGGCGCAGCTCCGGCGACGAGCATGTGCAGATAGACATGCTCATCGACCGGAACGACGGGGTGGTCAACTTGTGCGAAATGAAGTTTTCCCGTGAGCCATACGAGCTTACGGCGGAAGAGCTTGCCCGGCTACAGAGACGTCGCAGGGTCTTCAAGGAGGAGACAAATACGCGCAAGGCAGTACATCTGACGCTGATAGTCTCTCCTGAACTGAAGAAGAACGCCTACGCCAACGACATACAGTCAACAGTGACGATTGACGATTTGTTCCGGGCTTGACGGGCCGGGCGTCAGCGGACAGTGATGACCATGGCGTTGGCCTGGTGCTCGTAGCAGCCGATGTCCATGCGTCCGCTGATTTTGCGGAACCGGCGCAGGCGGTGGGGAGAATTTGGTATAATTTACGCGGAAGGGACATACATGGGGAGTTCGGTGAAGAAGAAGAGGTCTGGTTATTCGTTCGGCACGTTCCAGGGCGTGTTCACCCCGAGCATACTCACGATCATAGGCGTCGTGATGTACCTTCGCTTCGGCTGGATGCTCGGCAACGTCGGGATAGCGCAGTCGCTCGCCATCGTCACGATCGGCAGCGCGATAACATTCCTCACGGGGCTGTCGATCTCCGCGCTCGCGACGAACATGCGCATGAGGGGCGGCGGCGCGTACTTCATGCTGTCGCGCTCGTTCGGGCCCGAGACGGGCGTCGCGGTGGGGGTTCCGCTCGCGCTCGCGCAGGCGATAGGCGTGTCGTTCTACGTGTCCGGCTTCTCCGAGGCGCTCGTGGGGTCCGGGCTTCCCGTCGTCTCCGGGCTCAACCCGCAGCACGTCGCGCTCGGGACGCTCACGTTCCTCGCGCTCGTATCGTCCGTCTCGGCCGACCTCGCGCTCAAGAGCCAGTACTTCGTGATGGCGGCGATCGTCGCGTCGCTCGTCTCGCTCTTCTGCGGCGGCGCGCCGTCCGCGCTCGCCGCGCCGGACGCGGCGTCCGTCCCCCCGGCGCTCGGCTTCTGGCCCGTCTTCGCGGTGTTCTTCCCGGCGGTGACCGGAATACTCTCCGGCGTCGGGATGTCGGGCGACCTGAAGGACCCGGGGAAGTCCATTCCCCGCGGCACGATCGCCGCGGTGCTGACGGGCTACGCGATATACATGGCCGTCCCGCTCTTCCTCGACTGGTGCGTGAAGGACGCGGCGGTGCTGCGCTCCGACACGATGATCCTCGCGAAGTGCGCGAGGTGGCAGATGCCGATTCTGGTGGGCGTATGGGCCGCGACGATCTCGAGCGCGGTGGGGAGCTTTCTCTGCGCGCCGCGCGTCGTGCAGGCGCTTGCGAGGGACAGGCTCGCGCCGCGCTTCCTCGGGCGCGGATACGGCGCGTCGGACGATCCGCGCGTCGCCTCGTTCCTCTGCTACGCGGTCGCGGCGGCGGGGGTTCTCCTCGGCGACATAAACGCGATCGCGCCGGTGCTCACGATGTTCAACCTGTCGACTTACGCGCTCCTCAACCTCTCGGCGGCGCTCGAGGAGACGATGGACCCCCCGTCGTGGCGTCCGACGTTCCGCGTGCGGAGCTTCTTCTCCTACGCCGGCTTCGCGGGGTGCGTCGGCGCGATGCTGATGATAAGCTCCGGCTGGACCCTCGTGGCGCTCGCGTGCGAGCTCGCGATCTTCCTCGTCGCGCGCAGGCGCTCGAGGAACCCGAGGTGGGCGGACATGCGCGACGGGCTCTACCTCTCGCTCGCGCGCTTCGCGCTGCGCCGCCTCGAGCGGCACCGCCGCGACGTCAGGAACTGGACGCCGAACCTCCTCGTGCTCACTCCGATACCGGCGGTCCTTCCGCGCCTCTTCTCGTTTGCGCGCGGGGTGTCGGGCGGGAGCGGTTTCATAACCGTCGCGTCCGTCGTGCAGTCGGAGTACTGCGAGGAGTCGCGCGAGGCGGAGCTTGCGCAGTCGCTGCTCAGGCAGATGAAGGCGCGGGGCCTGAGGCCGATCGTCCGCGTCGCATCCGCCGCGGACGCGTGCGAGGGGCTCAAGGGGTTCGTTAGGATGTACGGGTACGGCCCGCTGACGCCGAACACCGTCGTGCTCGGCATTCCGCGTCCGGGCGCGAATTCGACTTCCGGCGGCGTGGCGCGCGAGACGTACATCCGCCGCCGCAACATCGTCTTCGTCGGGGCGGGGGAGTGCGCGGACCCGTCGAAGGGCGGGT
>JAFPDR010000089.1 GCA_017389885.1 Kiritimatiellia bacterium | reverse complement strand
GAGGGGATGATCCTCTTCGCCGGCGAGCCCGGCAGCTGCGGCGGTGTGCTCGTTCCCACGTCTCCCGCCGGAGGCGGAACTCCCGCCACGTGATTTCCGGCGATGGCGGAGGAAGCGAAGGAGACGGTCGAGGGGACGGTTAAGTCCGTCGTCTACCACAACGACGAGAACGGATACACCGTCCTCCACGTTGAGATTCCCTCGGGCTTTGCGCTCCGCCAGCTCAACGAGATAACAATCGTCGGGAAGACTCAGGCCGTCTGGGAGGGCGAGGAGGTTAGCGCGACGGGAGAGTGGGTTACGGACAAGACCCACGGGCGCCAGTTCAAGGCCGACTCGATCGTCTGCGTCGCGCCGAAGTCCCTCGTCGGAATCGAGCGCTACCTCGCCTCTGGGCTCATAAAGGGCGTGGGCAAGGTGCTCGCGAAGCGCATCGTCGACACGTTCGGCGAGGAGACGCTCAACGTCCTCTCGCACCAGTCGGCGCGGCTCTCCGAGGTTCCCAAGCTCGGCAGGGCGAAGATAGAGCAGATCCGGGCGAGCTGGCACGCCAACGAGACGATGCGCGAGAACATGATCTTCGGGCAGACGTACGGGATCTCCATCGCGAAGATGACGAAGATCGTGCGCAAGTACGGACCGGACGCGATCGCGATAGTGAAGGCCGATCCCTACAAGCTCTGCCGCGACATCTGGGGGATAGGCTTCGCGACTGCGGACCGCATCGCGCTCTCCGTCGGAATTCCGAAGGACTCGATGCTCCGCGCCCGCGCGTCGATCTCCTACACGCTCGAGACGGAGGCGGAGGAGGGCGGACACTGCTGGACTTTCGAGAACGACCTCCTCCTTCACGCGAACGAACTCACCGGCATTCCGACGGAGATACTCGGCGAGGCGCTCGAGAAGGAGATCGAGGAGAAGCGAGTCGTCGCGGAAGGCGATGCTGCGGGAGAAGCGGAGAAGGGCGCGGACTGGGCAGAGCGGCACGACGTCGTAGCGCCGCGCCGAATATACCTCCGTTCGCTCTACTGGGCGGAGCGCCAGACGGCGCAGTACGTCTCGCGCATACTCGCGACCCCGCCGTCGTTCCGTCCGGTCGACGCTCCCCGCGCCGTCGAGTGGTGGGAGAATCGCGCGGGCTTCACGCTCGCCAACCAGCAGGCGTCGGCGCTCGAGAAGTGCCTGTCGAGCAAGTTCTCCATCATCACCGGCGGACCCGGCGTCGGCAAGACGACGATCATCCGCGCGCTCGTCGAGATATACTCGACGCGCAAGCTCAAGGTGGTGCTCGCCGCGCCCACTGGACGCGCCGCGCGCAGGATGGCGGAGTCCGTCGGCGCGAACGCGCAGACGATCCACCGCCTCCTCAAGTGGAATCCAGTCACCAACCGCTTTACGTACGACGAGGAGAGTCCGCTCGAGGGAGACGTCTTCATCTTCGACGAGACCTCGATGGTGGACATCAACCTTGCGGACGACCTTCTCGCGGCGATTCCGCCGCGGGCCGTCGTCGTGTGGGTTGGAGACACGGACCAGCTTCCGAGCGTCGGGCCGGGGAGCGTTCTGGGCGACCTCATAAAGTCGGGTGCGGTCGCTTCGACGCGGCTCGACCACATCTTCCGCCAGGAGGCGGGGGGGCTCATCATCGCGAACGCGCACCACGTGAACGCCGGCGAGCCGCTCGAGATACGGCACGGGGAGACGGACTTCTACTTCGTCCGCTGCGAGGACCCCGAGCAGTGCCTTCGGCGCGCGATAGAGTTCATGACGACGAGGATACCGAGGAAGTTCGGGCTCGATCCGCTCGCCGACGTGCAGATATTGACGCCGATGCGGCGCAACCTGCTCGGGACGGAGAATCTCAACTTCGAGCTGCAGAAGGCGCTGAATCCGAACGGCCCCGCGATAGTGCGCGGCGGCACGACGTTCCGCGTCGGAGACAGGGTGATGCAGCTGAGGAACAACTACGACAAGGACGTCTACAACGGCGACGTCGGGTTCGTGAAGGCGGTGGACGCGGAGACGCGCTCGCTCGTCGTGCTGTTCGACGGAAGGCCCGTCCGCTACGAGCCAGGGGATCTCGACGAACTCGTGCTCGCCTACGCGACGACGATCCACAAGTCGCAGGGCTCGGAGTATCCGGCCGTGATCGTGATCGTCCACACGCAGCACTACGTGATGCTGCAGCGCAACCTCCTCTACACGGCGATAACGCGCGGGAAGAAGCTCGTTCTTCTGATCGGCGTTCCCTACGCCGTCAGCCGCGCGATCGACACCAACGTCGTGCGCGAGCGCCGCACGACCCTTGCCGAGCGGCTTGCGCGGGGGTAGGGTGAATATGGTATAATATCGGCATGAAGAAGACTATTTTCGTCATGCTGTGCGCGGCGGCCGTGCAGGTCTTTGCCGCGAATCCGAAGTACGTGTTCCTTTTCATCGGCGACGGAATGTCCGTTCCGCAGCGGATGACGGCGGAGGAGTTCTCCCGCGCGGCGGGGACGGGTCCGCTCGCCATGAACGCGATGCCCTACACCGCGACGACGCGCACGTGCAGCTTCGACTCGCTCGTCACCGACTCCGCCGCGGCCGCGACGGCGATCGCGTGCGGGGAGAAGACGAAGAACCACTACTCGGGCGTGGACCCGGAGGGCAAGCCGCTCTACTCCTCCGCGCTCGCCGCGAAGAAGGCGGGGCTCAGGGTCGGCATCATCTCGACCGTCACCATCACCCACGCGACGCCCGCGGGCTTCTACGCACACAACAAGAACCGCGGCGACGCGTACGGGATATCGCTCGACCTCGCGGAGTCCGGCTACGACTTCTTCGCGGGCGGCGGGCTCGGCGTCTCCGAGAAGGGCGCGAAGGCCAGCAGGCGCTTCAAGGAGTGCGGAGACGCGTACGAGTACATCCGCTCGAAGGGCTACCGCTTCGTCGAGACGAAGGAGGACTTCCTCGCGCTCAGGCCGGGCGACGGCAAGGTCTTCACGAAGTTCACGAACAACGCGCTCGAGAACGCGATCGACGCGGACGGCTCGCAGCCGACCCTCGCGGAGATGGTCGCGAAGGGAATCGAGATGCTCGACAACGAGAAGGGCTTCTTCATGATGGCGGAGGGCGGGCGCATCGACTGGGCCGGGCACGGCAACGACGCCGCGACGAACCTGCGCGACGTCCTTGCGCTCGACGAGGCCGTCAAGGTCGCGGTCGAGTTCCAGGAGAGGCATCCCGACGAGACGCTCGTCGTCGTTACGGGAGACCACGAGACGGGCGGAATGTCCATGGGCTTCGCCGGCACCGGCTACGCGCTCTACATGGACCGCCTCGCCAACCAGACGATGTCCGTCGGCAAGTTCGAGGGCAAGGTGGCGAAGATGTTCGACAGGAATCCCGCCACGACGTTCGACGACTTGAAGCCGCTCATCACCGAGGCGTTCGGCTTCAGGTTCGAGGGCGACGCGAAGAAGGTCCCGATGGCGCTCTCGAAGGAGGAGCTCGCGGACCTCGAGAAGGCCTTCGCGCACGACGCGGAGTTCCACAAGTCCAAGGTCGAGGAGAACGCCAAGTACGACGGCGAGAAGCGCTATCTCCTCGGCGGCGCGTGCCGGCTCGTGATGTCCCACAAGTGCGGGATCGGCTGGAGCTCCGGCGCGCACACCGCGATGCCGGTGCTCACTACGGCGAAGGGATGCGGAGCGGAGAAGTTCTCCGGATTCATCGAGAACACCGACATCGCGCGGATAATGAAGGGGTTCTACGAGTAAGGCCGTCCCAGCCATCGTCCTCGCGCTCGCGTGCGCGGGGCTCCTGCTCGCGCCGGGTCCGCGCCGCCTCGCGGACGACGGGGCGCGGACGGAGCGCGCGAGGGTCGTGGAGACGGACGACTCGGCTCTCCAGCTGCACGGGCTCGTAGAGTTCGGAACGCAGCACCTGAAGGTGGAGCTCCCCGGAGGGCGCATAGTCCCCGCCGAGAACGAGCTCCGCGCGCAGATGGAGCTCGACAAGAAGTTCGCGCCCGGCGACACTGCCCTGGTCGTCATCCCTCCGGAAGGCGTCGCGGATGGCGTCGCGCTCGTCGCGCGCGACCACTGGCGCGCGGGCTGGGCGTGGGCGTTCTTCCTCGCGTTCTGCGCGCTCCTGTGCGCGTTCGGCGGATGGACCGGCGCGAAGGCGCTCTTCAGCTTCGTGTTCAGCTGCCTCGCCGTGTGGAAGCTGCTCATACCGCTCGTGCTCGCCGGATGGCACGCCTCCTCCGTCTCGTTCCTCGTCGTGGCGGTGCTCACCGGCGTCATAATGTACCTCGTCGCGGGGTGGACGCGGAAGGCGCTCTGCGCGTTCTCCGGGTCGATGCTCGGGGTCTTCGCCTCGCTCGCCCTCGCGCACATCGTCGCCCGCGCGATGCACGTCAACGGTGCGACGATGCCATACGCGCAGCAGCTCATATACTCGGGCTTCCCGTATCTGGACCTCCAGGACATCTTCATCGGCGCGATCGTGCTCGCGTCGTCCGGAGCCGTGATGGACCTCGGCATGGACATCGCGGCGGGGGTGTGCGAGGTGAAGCGCCACAACCCCGCGCTCGGGTTCCGCGAGCTGTTCCTCTCGGGGCTCAGGATTGGCCGCGCCGTGGTGGGCACCATGACGACGACGCTTCTGCTCGCGTATTCCGGCGGATACCTCACGCTCCTCATGGTCTTCGCGGCGCAGGGGACTCGTCCGGCGGACTTCATAAGCTCCACCCTCGTCTCCGCCGAGCTCGTGAAGACCCTCGTCGGCAGCTTCGGGCTCGTGCTCGTCGCGCCGTTCACGGCCTTCGTCTCCGCGGCGATTTTCGCGCGTCAGCCACGGAACGCGTCATTTTTGGTATAATATACGTTCTATCAAGAACGCAGGCGAGAAAGCAATGGACAAGCACTACGACTCGAAGGCCGCAGAGGCCAAGTGGTACCCGATCTGGGAGAAAAACGGCTACTTCCACCAGGAGCCCGACGGACGCGCTCCGTACTCCGTCGTCATTCCTCCGCCGAATGTCACCGGCATTCTGCACATGGGCCACGCGCTCAACCAGACGATCCAGGACATCCTGGTCAGGTGGCGCCGCATGCAGGGGCGCAACACGCTGTGGCTCCCCGGCACGGACCACGCCGGCATCGCGACGCAGAACGTCGTCGAGAAGGCGCTCAAGAAGGAGGGCAAGCGCCGCCAGGACCTCGGGCGCGAGAAGTTCCTCGAGCGCGTGTGGGAGTGGAAGAAGCAGTACGGCGGCACGATCGTGCACCAGCAGCGCATGCTCGGCAACTCGACCGACTGGCTTAGGGAGCGCTTCACGTTCGACGAGGGCTGCTCGCGCGCCGTCGCGAAGGTGTTCACCCAGCTC
>JAFPDR010000010.1 GCA_017389885.1 Kiritimatiellia bacterium | reverse complement strand
AGGTCGCGGTTATGGACCCGAAGGCCGGCGACGCGTCCGCGAAGCTCGTCACCTCGCCCGGCAGCTGGGAGCATCCGGCGTGGGCGCGCGACGGACGCCACGTGGTCGCCGGGCGCGACAAGGCGCTCTTCGTCGTAGACACGGTCGACAAGGAGAAGGGCGGCGACGAGCCGCGGCAGATGTTCAAGGCGAACGGAAACTGGATCACGCCTACGCTGATGAGGTGAACCATGAAGATAGACGTTGCATACGTAGCGGAGCTTGCGAGGCTCGAGCTGACGGACGAGGAGAAGTCCGTCTTCCAGCCGCAGCTCGAGAACATAGTCAAGTACGTGGAGAAGATCTCCGAGGTGGACGTCGAGGGCGTTGAGCCGATGATGCACGGCAGGCCGCTCGTCAACGCGTTCCGGGAGGACGTGGTGCGTCCGTCGCTCGACCGAGAGGCGGCGCTCTCCAACGCCCCCGCGCGCGTGGGGGACGAATTCCTTCTCCCCAAGATCGTAGAAGGCGCCGAAAGCTGAACACAAAGGAGGCAACGCAGCCATGACCGAAGAGCAGAAAGGCATACTCGAAAAGGCGGGAATCGCAGATGCGACGGACGTGAGCCGCTACGGCAGCGGACACATCAACGAGACGTACAAGGTCGAGACTGCGTCCGGAACGCGCTACATACTGCAGCGCGTGAACACCTCCATCTTCGACGAGCGGCTGCTCGAGGCCAACGTCATGCGCGTGACGGAGTTCCTGAAGTCCAAGGGCGTCAAGTCGCTCGAGGTCGTCGCATACGAGAGCCCGTGGCGCGTGTACAGATTTCTCGAGGGCTACACGTCGCGCGACGTCGTGGAGGAGCCGAGCCAGGCGTACGACGTGGGGCGCGCCTTCGCGAAGTTCCAGAACGACCTCGCGGACATTCCGCCTCCGCGCCTCGACGACATCATCCCGAAGTTCCACGACACGCCTGACCGCCTGCGGCAGCTCGACGAGGCCGCTGCGAAGGACGTCAGGGGACGGCTCGCAGGAATCGCCGCCGAGATGGCGTTCGTCGACACGTGGCGCGAGCGCGCGGGGAGGATCGTCGGGCTCATGGCGAGCGGAGCCATCCCGGAGCGCGTCACGCACAACGACACGAAGATCAACAACGTGATGATCGACGCGGAAGGGAACTCGGTCGTCATAGACCTCGACACGACGATGCCAGGGTCCGCTCTCTTCGACTTCGGCGACATGGTGCGCACCGCGACCGCGGCCGCGGCGGAAGACGAGGCGGACCTTTCGAAGGTCTTCTCCAAGCGCGAGTACTTCGAGGCGCTTGCGCGCGGATACCTCGAGGGCGCGAAGTTCCTCAACGCGGCGGAGCGCGAGAACCTTGTGTTCTCGGGGATGCTTGCGACGTTCGAGGTCGGGATACGCTTCCTCGCCGACTATCTCGCGGGGGACACGTACTTCCACACCGCCTACCCGGACCACAACCTCGTCCGCGCCAGGAACCAGTTCCAGATGGTGAAGTCGCTCGAGTCGCAGAGGTCCGACTATGAATCGATCGTAAAGTCCTTCTCCGTCTAACTTACAACTTTAAACTTTAAACTTTGAACTTCCAGATCCTGCCATCTCTCCTCGCGGCCGACCTTGGCCGCCTTGCAGACGAGCTGAGGCGCGCCGAGGCGTCCGGCGCGGATGCGATACACATCGACATAATGGATCCGCACTTCGTGCCGAACATGAGCTTCGGTCCGTCCATCGTCGACTTCTGCCGCAGGACGTGTCCGGACTTCTACCGCCACGTACACCTGATGATGTCGCGTCCGGACCTCTATCTCGAGAAGTTCGCCGCGGCGGGCGCGCAGACGCTGCAGGTGCACATCGAGGCGGACTGCGATCTTCACGTCGAGCTCGGGCGAATCCGCGCGCTCGGCGTGAAGCCCGCGCTCGTGATCAACCCCGAGACGCCGGTGGAGATCCTCGCCCCGTATCTGGACGAGGCGGACGAGGTGCTGGTGATGACGGTGCATCCGGGCTACGGAGGGCAGAAGTTCATCGCCGAATGCCTTCCGAAGATAACGTGGCTCCGCGAGCGCAGGCCCGGCCTCGACGTCATGATCGACGGCGGCGGAAACGCGGAGACGATTCCGCTCGCCGCCAAGGCCGGCGCCAACCAGTTCGTCGCGGGCTCGTACCTCTTCGGACAGTCCGACATGCGCGCCGCAGTCTCCGCGCTGCGCGGCAGCCTGTGATGTGACCTCTGCAAACACTCGCGCCGCGCGGGCGAGTTGAAAATACTTGAAATTTCCCACTTGAATATTTGCCAGTGGATTTGGTATAATTCAAGTGTCCTGCGGGGGACCGCATGGAACTTGGTCTTTGACATACCGCCTGGCTGAACTGCTGGGCGGGCTGGTCGCCACCGGTGATGGCGCAGAGCTTTCGGTAGCATGCATCTCATCGGGAGAGCGACGGAGAACCCGCCGAGCACACAGGTGTGTGCCTCCGGCGGAACGTACGCGACAGCGTATAGTAGCTTTTCAGAAAACCGCTAATTTTCTAATGCAGAAGCGAACTACGACTGTGCGTGCGCGTGGACTGATGTCCATGCGGCGCACTTTCCTATTTCATGTTTCTGCATGGGCTCTTAGCGGTGCCTCTGAAAGACAGGATTTCGGGAGTGCGCCGCTCTTGTTATATTGAGACGGCGGCTCTCGGCATCGAGGAGCCGTCGGCCCTGCGGCCCCGAGGTGAAAACACAATGGTGGGCGCAAGGAAGCAAAAATGAAGAAAATAGTTGGTGCCGGTTTTGCGCTGATTCTCTGCGGATGTGCATCCGTTGAGATGGCGCAGTACACCGTTACGTCATTTGCGGAAGTTCCGCTGACGGCTAAGGCGAAAATCAAGATTGTGTCGAATGACAAGCAGCTTGATTCTGTCGTTGGGTCGCTGAAGGATGTCTTCGGTAAATCTGGTAAGTTCAGCGTTGTCGACAACGATGCCGACTATTGGTTCGTTCTGAGCGGTGCCAGCCAGTATGTCAAAAGTGCGCCGCAGAATCGGGTTTCTGT
>JAFPDR010000009.1 GCA_017389885.1 Kiritimatiellia bacterium | reverse complement strand
GAGCCCTCCGGCAAGACCGCGGTCTGCTCCTATCCAAGCGGCGCGAAGCTCGAGCTCGCGATAGCGGACGACCATCTCTCATACAGGATGCTCGAGACTCCGTCCGGAATGAAGGACGTGAAGATACACCTCGTGATGCCCGTCTCGCTCGGCGCGAAGGGCGCGAAGTGGACGGTCGGCGGGAAGTCCGCCGCGTTTCCGAAGGACAAGGGCGGCGTGAAGCTCTACCAGGGCAACGCGGGCGACTTCACGTCCGAGCTCGGCGGGAAGAAGTTCTCGGTCCTCTTCCCGGAGAAGTTCTGCTGGACGGAGCTGCAGGACCTGCGCGAGTGGAACTGGGGCGCGTTCGGCATCGCGTTCACCACTCCCTTCAACGCCGACAAGCGCATCGTCGTCGTGCCGTTCGGTCCGGACGCCGCGAAGCTCGCCGACGTGCGCGGGAAGGTGGAGTCCGCCTTCTTCGCGAAGAACGGCGGAGGTTCCGCCCCGAAGGCCGCGAAGCCCGCCGCGCCGACGCTCGCGCTCCGGATGCAGGGCGGCGGCGTCAAGCTCGCGTGCGGATCGATGGGCGACTTCGAGCTCGCCCACCCGAAGCTCAAGATCGGCGGGGAGGACCGCTCGAAGCCCATCGAGACCAAGGTCGACGGAAACGTCTGCCGCCTCAAGTTCAAGGGCGGCGGAGAGCTCACCGTGAAGCTCGACGGACGCCGCATCCACTACCATCTCGACAGGAAGCCCGACGGATACGACAAGCCGTTCCAGGACATGTTCGTCCCGATGACGTTCAACCAGGGCGGAAAGTGGTACGTCGACTCGAAGAGCGGCGAGTTCCCGCTCGCGAAGGGTCCGACCAAGCTCTTCCAGGGCAACACGAAGACGTTCGCAGTGTCCGGACCCGACAACGCGAAGCTCTCGCTCAAGTTCTCAACCGCGCCGTGGATGGAGGTGCAGGACAACCGCGAGTGGGGCTGGGCGATTTTCTGGAACGGATTCCACCTCCCGGGCGGACTCTCCGACTGGACTGTAGACGTGGCGCTAGACACCTCCGCCTTCGCGCGCAAGGTGCTCGTTGACAAGTTCGGACAGGTCACGCGCGACTTCAAGGGCAAGGTGAAGGACGAGGCGGAGTTCATCGCCGTCGCGAAGAGCGAGGACGCGTACTACAGGTCGCTCGGCTTCGCGGGGAAGATGGCGGAGAGGAAAATGGCGCTCGACAAGTTCGGCGGACTCGCCGGCGCGGGCGCGAAGATCGGACTCAGGAAGACGGGCTATTTCCACTGCGAGAAGAAGACCATCAAGGGCAAGGAGCGCTGGCTCCTCGTCGACCCGGAGGGGAATCCGTTCTTCCACCTCGGCATCTGCTGCTTCTTCGCCGGAAGCGACGACGCGACGGACGTGTCGGGGCGCGAAGACGCCTTCGCGTGGCTGCCTCCGCACGACGAGAAGTTCGTCGCGGCGTGGAAGGACAAGCCGGGCGACTGGTGGAACGGCCGCGCCGTGTCGTTCTACAAGGCGAACGCAATCCGCAAGTACGGCAAGTTCGACGACTCCGCGATGAGCGCGCGCTACGTCGAGCGCGCGCGCGCCGTCGGCTTCAACTCCATCGGCGCGTTCTCCCCGTGGCCCAAGGAGGCGAAGGACAGGAACTTCCCGTACGTCGGGTTCGTCTCGCTCGGCAGCCCCAAGATGATTCCGTCCGTGCGCGGAATGTTCGACCCGTTCGACGAGAAGAGCCGCAGCGAGGTTGCGCGCGCAATGAAGGGCATGGCGAAGAACGCCAACGATCCGCTGATCATCGGATACTTCCTCGCGAACGAGCAGGGTCTCGAGGACATTCCGCGCGCGATTCCCGCGCTCGACGCGACGTGGGCCGCGAAGCGCGCGTTCGTGAAGTCGCTCGAGCGGAAGTACGGCACGATCGCGAAGTTCAACGCGGCGTGGGACGCGAAGGAGGGCGACTTCAGGGCCCTCGAGGCGAAAGGCCTCGCGGTGACGACGAAGGCGGCGTTCGCGGACGTCAACGCGTTCAAGGAGCAGTTCCTCGAGGAGTACTACTCGCTCGTCGAGCGCGAGTTCCGCGCGAACGACCCCAACCACATGCTCATCGGCAACCGCTGGCAGCCGGGCACCGCGAACGACGAGACGCTCTGCCGCGTCGCGGGACGCCACATGGACGTAATCTCCATCAACTACTACACGGCCGGCGTTGACCGCAAGTTCATCACGCGCCTCTACGGCTGGACGGGCGGAAAGCCGCAGTTCTGGAGCGAGTTCTACTACACGTCGACGAAGGAGTCCAACTGCGGGCCCTCCGGATTCGACCTCGCGACGCAGAAGGAGCGCGGCATGGCGTACCGCAACTACGTCGAGGCCGCGGCCGAGCTCGGCTTCGTCACGGGCATCGAGTGGTTCACGCTCATCGACCAGGCCGCGACCGGACGCTTCTTCGAGGGGCAGAACGGCGAGCGCGCGAACACCGGGCTCTTCGACGTGCTGGACCGTCCGTACAAGGACATGTTCGCGGAGATGCTCCAGGCGCACCTCGACGTCTACCCCGTGTGGCTCGGCGCGAAGCCAGCGTGGAAGTTCGACGACCCGCGCTACAACGGATCCGGCAACGCCACGCGCAGCTACTCCGTCGGACGCCCGATCGCGAAGATGGCGGTCGACGGCAAGCAGGACGGCTACCCGCTGCGTCCGCCGGAGCGCATCTCCTCCTCGCGCCTCGTGATGGGACGCGACGCGGAGGGGCTCGAGGCGAGCTTCAAGGGTTCGTGGGACGACCAGAACCTCTACCTCCTCGTCACGGTCACCGACGCCTCGCCGCAGTCGAACAAGGAGAAGGGCCAGTGGATCTGGAACGGCGACGGAATCGAGGTCTTCCTCGGCGCGGAGTCTCCGGACAAGGGCGGGCCGATGCTCTTCACCGACAGGCAGGTGCT
>JAFPDR010000088.1 GCA_017389885.1 Kiritimatiellia bacterium | reverse complement strand
GTGACTTTCGGACAGATGGCGGCGAAGAGCGTCATCAAGGACGTCGGCCGCGCGATGGAGTATCCGCTCGCCGACACGAACAAGCTCGTGGGGCTCGTCCCGGACACGCCGAAGATCACGTTCAAGAAGGCGACGAGCCCGAAGGACAAGAACGGCAACCCCAACGGCGACTACTCGCAGGGGCTTGTCGACGCGTTCAACTCCGAAGACCCGACTGTCCACCTGCTGATGGAGCGCGCGAAGCGCCTCGAGGGCGGAATGCGCCAGCCGGGCATCCATGCGTGCGGCGTCATCATCTCGCGCGATCCGCTGATCGAGACGCTGCCCGTCATGCCGACGGAGGGCGAGTCGCTTTTGACGACGCAGTACGACGGACACTTCGTGGAGCCTGTCGGACTGCTCAAGATGGACTTCCTCGGGCTCAAGACTCTCACCGTCGAGAAGGAGTGCGTCGCGATCCTGGGGCCGAACAACCCCCGCGTACCAGAGTTCCTCCGCGGCAGCGACGGATGCCTCGATCCCGACAAGATACCCGACGACGACAGGGAGACGTACGAGCTCTTCGGACGCGGCGAGACGACGGGGCTCTTCCAGTTCGAATCGGACGGAATGAAGAAGTGGCTCATGGCGCTCCAGCCCGAGAAGCTCACCGACCTCGTCGCGATGAACGCGCTTTACCGTCCGGGTCCGATGGACTACATCCCGACGTTCGTCCGCCGCAAGAAGGGCGAGGAGCCGATCGTCTACGACCATCCGCTCATGGAGAAGTACCTGAAGGACACGTACGGCGTGTGCGTCTACCAGGAACAGGTGATGCTTCTCTCGCGTCTCCTCGGCGGCTTCACGCGCGGAATGTCCGACAAGCTCCGCAAGGCGATGGGCAAGAAGCAGCTCGCAGTCATGGAGGAGCTGAAGGTCAAGTTCGTCGACGGATGCCTCGCGAACCCCGAGTTCCGCATCGACAAGTGGAAGGACGAGGCGGAGGCGCGCAAGCTCATCGACAAGATATGGGACGACTGGCGCGCGTTCGCGTCGTATGCGTTCAACAAGTCGCACGCGGTGTGCTACGCATGGGTCGCGTACCAGACCGGATACCTCAAGGCGCACTATCCGGCGGAGTTCATGTGCGCGCAGATCTCGTCCGAAATCGGCAACTTCGACAAGCTCCCCGGCTTCGTCGCGGAGGCGCAGGAGATGGACCTGGAGCTGCGGCTCCCCGACGTCAACGAGTCGGGCGCGCGGTTCGTCCCGACGCCGGACGCGCGCGGAATCCGCTACGGACTCGGCGGCATCAAGGGCGTAGGCGAGCTTGCCGCGGACGCGATCGTGGCGGAGCGCGAGAAGAACGGACCATACGCCGGGTTCCTCGACTACTGCGTGCGCCTCGCGGGAACGCCGGCGTGCAACAAGCGCGTGCTCGAGAACCTTACGCGCACCGGCGCGTTCTCGACGATCGAGCCGAACCGCGGCAAGCTCTTCAACAACATCGAGTACGCCATAAAGAAGAGCCAGCAGAAGGCGAAGGAGAAGACGAGCGCGCAGACGAACTTCTTCGATCTGATGTCCGACGGCGGCGAGGAGAAGGCATCCGACTCCGAGCTCGTCGACACTCCGCCGTTCTCTCCCGCGGAGGACCTCAAGAACGAGCGCGACCTCCTCGGAGTGTACGTCTCCGGACATCCCCTGCAGGCGTGCCGCCGCGTGATATCGGAGGTCGCGACTTTCAAGACGTCGCAGCTCGCGAACCCCGCGGAGGTGGACGAACTACTGAAGCCTCTTCCCGTAGACAAGTGGAAGAAGAAGTCGAATCCGCACCTCAAGGAGGACCGCGCGCTCAAGCACCTCGACGTGAGGATGGTCGGCATCCTCTCCGCCTGCACCGTCAAGCTCGGCAAGCCGCGTCCGGACGGAACTCCCGGACAGAAATGGGCGATACTCCAGCTCGACGACGGATCGGGCGAGTTCCTCGACGCGTTCTGCTTCGCGAAGGCGTGGGAGAAGCATTCGTCCGTCGAGACGTGCGTCGACCAGCTCGTGATGCTCTCCGGCGAAGTGTCGTACCGCGTGAACTACGAGAAGGACGACAAGGTAGACAAGAAGAACCCGACCGTCGGAGACCTCAACTTCACCGTGCGCGAGGCGCGTCCGCTCACCGACGCGCTGATGGAGCTCTCGAAGGGCCTTACCATCCGCCTCAGGTACGACGACCCCGATTTCGCGGACAAGGCGAAGCGGATTCGCGATGCCGCGACGAAGAACCAGGGCGCGCTGCCGATTCTCCTTGACGTCTTCTATTCGGACGGAACACAGGTCGTCATCGATCTCGGCCCTGATGCGCGCGTAGCGGTCACTGTGTCGTTCCTCTCCGAACTCGCGAAGATCGTCCCGCAGTCCGACACCGCGTACTGTCCGAACGACAAGATATACCTCGATCCTCCGGAGCGCAAGCCCTGGGAGGGATAGACGGCTGTGTCCAAAAAGTCGTGTTTTTATTGTTGAATAGTCCGCTGCCGCGTTTGCAGGTGCGATGCGCTTTGTGGTAAAATAGCCGCATCACGAGAAAGGAACACGGCATGAAGAATCATTCCATTGCATTTTGCGCGGCATTGCTCGCGTCCGCACTCCTCGCAGCCTCCGCGGCGGATGTGCCGCTGATCGACGCCGACGAGCCGATGTTCGGGTGGTCGTTCGGACGCGGTGAGGAGTTTCCGGGCGCGAAGGGGTCGCTCGGCGCGGCGGCGGACGTTCCGGCGCAGCGGCGTCCGGCCCTCGCCCTCGCGGCGGACTTCACCGGCGGCGGCAACTACGTCCAGATGGGACGCCGCATCGATCCCGTAGACGTCGATTCGCTGTCGCTCTGGGTGAAGGCGCCGAAGGGCGCGGACGGGTTCACGCTGCGCCTCATTGACGGGACGGGCCAGTGCCATCAGCTTCCGCTGAAGATCGCGTCCTCGGGCGAATGGCAGCGCATCGTGTTCCCCGTGCTGCGCTATTTCGAGAAGGCCGGCACATCGGAGGCCGTCGACTTCGTCGGACGCTACGAGAAATGGGGCGGCGCGAACGACTCGAAGTGGCACCAGCCGATCAAGGGCTTCTACATCATCGCCGGACGCCACGTTCTCGGCGAGACGAAGAAGGGCGAGTTCCTGTTCTCCGGCGTCAC
>JAFPDR010000087.1 GCA_017389885.1 Kiritimatiellia bacterium | reverse complement strand
TGAGGCACTCGGCGCATCTCGACGGAGTGGAGATACCCGTCGAAGTCGTGGACATCGTCCGCAAGGTCTCGTCCGTCAACCTCAAGGGCTCGCGCATCATAGTGTGCGGCGGAGCGGGCGTCGGGTCGAAGGAGAACTTCAGGCTCCTCCACGACCTCGCGGGTGTCCTCGGCGGGGCGGTGGGCGGAAGCCGCGCGGCGGTCGACCTCGGATACTGCGAGCACGAGCGGCAGATCGGGCAGACGGGCGTGACGGTTCGCCCGGCGCTCATGATCAGCTGCGGCGTCTCCGGCGCGGTGCAGCACCTCGCCGGCATGCAGGACTCCGCGAAGATCATCGCCATCAACACCGACAAGGACGCGCCGATCTTCAAGGTCGCGCACTACGGCATCGTCGGCGACCTCAACGTCGTCATCCCGAAGCTCATCAAGGCGATCAAGAACGGCTGAGGCGCGCGCATGGGGAGGTTCCGGTTTTTCCGGAAAACCCCATCGTGGCAGTTGACCGTTCGGGGGCCGTTTTGTTATAATATTCCCTAATTTCGGAGACTCAGGGGGTCCGTCCGCTGGGTAATCGTTGATTTTTGACAGTACAGGAGGTTGAAAAGATGGCTATGAACAGTCAGTTGCTGGCAGTCGTCCAGCACATCGAGAACGAGCGCGGCGTCAGCCGCGAAATCGTGCTGCAGGCGATCGAGCAGGCGATCAGCCAGGCCGCGCGGAAGAACCGCGACGTCACCAACGACCTCCGCGTCGTCATTGACAGGAAGGACCTCTCCCTCCACGTCTTCGACACCCTCGTCGCGTCCGATGAGGACACCGGCCCCGGCTTCATCTCCATCGCCCGCGCGACGCGCGCCAACCACGGCAACCCCGTCAAGGAAGGCGACACGATCGAGGTCGAGATGCCGGCCTCCCGGCTCGGGCGCATCGCGGCGCAGACCTCGCGCCAGATGATCATGCAGAAGATCCGCGACGCCGAGCGCACCAACACCTTCTCCGAATACAAGGACCGCGTGGGCGACATCGTCTCCGGCACGGTCTCGGCGGTTTCCCACCGCGACACCTACGTGACAGTGGGCAAGGTCGAGATGATCCTCCCTGCGAAGGAGCGCATCCCGACGGAGGACTACCAGGTCGGCGATCCCATCCGCGCGATCGTCCTGCGCGTGGATCCCGAGGCGCACGGTCCGAGCGTGATCCTCTCCCGCGCCAGCGGCAAGTTCGTCGAGGCGCTCTTCCGCCTCGAGGTGAGCGAGATCGCGGACGGAGTCGTCGAGATCATGGGCGTGAGCCGCGACCCGGGCTTCCGCGCGAAGCTCGCGGTCAGGACGTCCAACGAGAACGTCGATCCCGTCGGCGCGTGCGTCGGGCAGCGCGGCAGCCGCGTGAGGACGATCGTCAACGAGCTCTCGGGCGAGAAGATCGACATCGTGCGCTGGAACGAGGACATCCGCCAGTACGTCGCGCAGGCGCTCGCGCCGGCGAAGCTCGAGTCCATCGAGGTCGACCCGGTGGCGCCGAACACGGTGCACGTCGTCGTTGCGGCTGACCAGTATTCGCTCGCGATAGGCAAGCGCGGGCAGAACGTGCGCCTCACGACGAAGCTCACCGGCTGGCACATCGAGGTGCGCAAGTCGATGGCCACGGCCTCCTTCGAGGACCAGAAGGCGGAGGCGATCAAGGACCTCGCGGACACGCTTTCGGTCTCCACGGCGGTCGCCACGCAGATGGCGGACGCGGGCTTCCTCTCGGTGGAGGGGATCGTCGATTCGGACGAGGCGGGCTTCATCTCCGCGACGGGGCTCGACGAGGTGACCGCGAAGGGCATCTACGCCGCGGCACAGGCGGTCGCGAAGGCGCTTGGCGTGGGCGAGTCATCGGACGAAGAGGAGTCGTGATTCTCAACCTTCCAGCTTTTCAACCTTTCAACCTTTCAACTTTTCAACTGCCTAAATCATGAGAATCTACGAACTAGCGAGGGAAGCCGGCGTCACGAGCGTCGAGGTCCTCAAGGCGGCCGAGGCGGCCGGGCTGGAGGCGACGAACGCCATCAGCTCCATCGAGGACGGCGATGCGGCGACACTGCGCGCGGCGCTGTCCAAGGCGGGCAAGGGCGACCACGAGTCCGTCCGCGCGAAGAAGCGCAACCTTGCGGCCGAGCTCAACGCGAAGTTCTTCGCAGAGCAGCGCGCGAAGCTCGAGAAGCACCTCGCGATAGCGAAGGCGGCTGCGGAAGGCCAGAAGGTGACTATAGAGCCGCCTCCCGCGCCGGCCGAGCCCGCGAAGAGCGCGAAGGCGGCGCCCGAGGCCGCGAAGGCCGCCGAGCCCGCGAAGAGCGCGGAGCCCGCGAAGGCCGCCGAGCCCGCGAAGAGCGCGGAGCCCGCGAAGGCCGCGCCCGTCCCCGCCGCGAAGCCGGTCAAGGCGGTGAGCGCCGCGAAGACGGGGCTCACGTCGAGCGGATTCCGCCCCGTGCAGCATTCCGCGCCCGCGCGCACGATCTCGATTTCCGTTGCCGTCGCCCCGAAGCCGAAGCCCCCGAAGCCCGTCAAGGTCGACGATTTCGAGGACGAGCGCGGACGCAAGGGCAAGAAGGGACGCGACGCCCAGAAGGCGTTCGAGAAGCAGCG
>JAFPDR010000086.1 GCA_017389885.1 Kiritimatiellia bacterium | reverse complement strand
CGCTTGTCGGCGTTGAAGGGAGTGGTGAACGCGATGCCGAACGCGCCCCAGTTCCACTCGCGCAGGTCCTGCAGCTCCGTCCAGCAGAACTTCTCCGGGAAGAGGACCGAGAACTTCTTTCCGCCGAGCTCGGACGTGAAGTCGCCCGCGTTGCCCTGGTAGAGCTTCACGCCGCCCTTGTCCTTCGGGAACGCGCCGGACTTGCCGCCGACCGTCCACTTCGCGCCCTGCGCGCCGAGCGAAAGGGGCATGACGAGGTGTATCTTCACGTCCTTCATCCCCGACGGCGTCTCGAGCATCCTGTAGGAGAGATGGTCGTCGCCGATCGCGAGCTCGAGCTTCGCGCCGCTCGGATAGGAGCAGACCGCGGTCTTCCCGGACGGCTCGACCTTGCTCGGGCGCTGCTGCCCGCCCGAGGCCTGCACCTCGGGATAGAAGAACTGGAACGTCCCGCCGGGCGCATCGACGTCGACGGACTCCTTGCCGAACCTCGCACCACCGAACGCTGCGGACGCCGCGGCAAGCGCGGCAAACGCGACTGATAGACTCCTCATGCTGCTCCTTTTCCCTGACTGTCCCTGTTCCGCCGGCCGGACCTCCCGGCCTGAACCAGCGCAATTATACCACAACCGGACGGTCCGGTTCGGGACATTTGCGCAACAAGAGTGAAATTCCGTCAGCGTGCAGACGCGGAGTGGACGGGCGACTGCTCGCGGCTGTGCGGCTGGCTCCGGTAGAGGGACCATCCGTTGTTCAGCCAGAAGGCGATTCCGCAGACCCACATCGCAGGGGCGAGGAGCTGGTGGTTGCCGGATATCTCCATCACCATAACGATGGCCGTGAGCGGAATCCTCACCGAGCTCGCGAGGAAGCCCGCCATCCCCACGAGCGCGAAGGCGGAGGGGTGCACGCCCCACGACGCCGGCAGGACGCGCGCGAATGCGAGGCCGGTGGCCGCGCCGAGCGTAGCGCCGCAGACGAGCGCGGGCGCGAAGACGCCTCCCGAGCCACCCGAGCCGACGGTGAACGACGTCGCCACGACGTTGATGACGAACATCGCGAGGAACACGGAGACGGTTCCGCTCTCCGCGAGGCAGCGGCGGATTATCGGATATCCCGCTCCGTATACGCCGGGGAAGACGAAGTAGCCGAGGAGCCCGACGACGAGTCCGCCCGCCATCACCTTCGCCCATCCCGGGACGCGCATGCGCGCGAACGTCTCCTCGGTTGCGCGGAAGAAGCTGATGTAGAAGCGCGCGCCGAAGGTGACTATGAGCGCGAGGACGAAGTACGGCAGGAGCCTGAGGGCGTTCTCGTAGGAGCAGTCCGGCATCGCGAATATCGGCTCCCATCCGAAGAAGTACGCGTACACCGTGTAGGAGATCGGCGCGGCGATGAAGCACGGGAGCACGGTCTCGTACTCGACGTCGCTCGACGAGTAGAAAATCTCGAAGCCGAAGATCGCGCCGGCGAGCGGTGCCTGGAAGAGCGCGGCGATTCCGGCGGCGAGTCCGGCGGCCATGAGGATTCGCCGCTCGCGCGTCCCGAGGCGGAGGGTGCGTCCGACGATGCTTCCGCACGCGGCGCCGATAAGGGTGACGGGCCCCTCGTATCCCGCGGAGCCTCCGGAGCCTACGGTGAGCACCGAGGCCACGGACTTTATTGGCACGACGGCGGAGGTGATGTATCCGCCGTTCTGGTGGTACGCGCGTATTGCGCTGTCCGTCCCGCGCGCGTGCTCGAGCCTGGCGAAGCGCTTGATGAGGAGATGCCCCGCGAGCGCTCCGAGCGCGGGGAGGAAGAGCATGGCCCAGCGGCGTCCGTCGAGCCACGAGCCGTTCATGAGAAGCGACTCGCCGAACTCGATCATGTAGCGGAACGCGACGACGACGAATCCGGTGAAGAGCCCGACGAGCATCGCCTCGCCGAAATGCTGGCCTGTCCGGAACGACAGGCCCTTGCCGGCCAGCAGAAACTTCAGGCTGCTTATGGAGATGCGCCTGAACATCTGCGCCGTCAGTCGAGGACGTCTGTGACCATTCCGCGCGCCACCTTGGCGGCGTTCTTCTCGTCCGTCAGCGTCTTGAGGACGACGAGCGCGAACAGCACCGCGGAGCCCGGCGCCTGTCCGGTGATGACGTTTCCGTCAGCGACCACTGGAACGCCCGCGCACGGGCGGTCCAGGTCGAGCGCGCAGGTGGGATAGCACGTGACGTGCTGCCCTTCCTCGAGCACACCCGCCTCGACGAGGACGGTCGGCGCCGCGCAGATCGCGCAGAGGAGCCCGCCGTCTTCCTTCTGCCTCCTGAGGCGCTCGAGGAGCGCCTGGGACGAGATGAGGTTCTGGGTCCCCTCGCCTCCGCCCGGGAGGACGATCGCGTCGAACGCCTCTCCGGAGACGTCGGCGAAGGACGCGTCGGCGAGCATCGCGACGCCGTGCGCGCTCCGCACCTTGGGCTCGCCGGAGAGCGAGGCCGTGACGACCTCGACTCCGCCGCGCCTGAGGACGTCTATCGCGGCAACCGCCTCGACGTCCTCGAATCCGTCCGCGAGGACTATGAGCGCCTTAGCCGACATTCTTGGCCTCGTTGCACTTGAGCTTGCGCCCGAGAATCTCCTTGTCGGAGAGCGCCTTCAGGGCCGCGTCGACTTCCGCGCGGTTGGGCATGTGGACGAAGCCGAAGCCCTTGGACCTGCCGTTGTAGCGGTTGGTGATGATGCGCGCGGAGTTGACCGTGCCGTAGGCCTCGAACTCCTTGCGGAGCTGGTCCTCGGTGAGGTCGTAGCTCAGGTTGCCGACGTAGATCTCGATCGAGCCGTCCGCTGGCGCGGGATGGGTCTTCTCGAACCTCGCCTCGGGCTTGGCGTCGCCCCTGCGCTGGCCCTGGCCCTGCCTGCGCTGGCACTCCTCCTTATTCTTGCCGCACGGGCGGCAGATCCTGCAGAGCAGGCACGTGGCTATCGCGCCGAGCACGAACGCCGCGACGGCGATCGCCACCGCCGGGCATGTGTTTGTCTTGAACAGTTCGACTGCGCTTGATATGCAGTTCATTTCGTTTTCTCCCTTTCTTCCTTTGTGTTTCTCTTACCTTGGTTCCGGCCCCTTCTCCGTTCGGGTCTGCCGAGGCGGCCGTGGCCTCAGCTTCCGCTCCTGTAGTCACCGAGCGACTTCATGCGGCTCGGATGGCGCAGCTTGCGGAGCGCCTTCGCCTCGATCTGGCGGATTCGCTCGCGCGTTACGTTGAACAGCCTGCCGACCTCCTCGAGCGTGCGGCTGTAGCCGTCGGACAGTCCGAACCGGAAGTCCACGACCTGCCTCTCGCGGTCGGTAAGCGTGTTCAGGATGTCCCTCAGCCTCTCCTTCAGCAGGTGCCCCTCCGTCACTTCGAACGGGTTCTCGCTGTTGAGGTCGGGGATGAAGTCGCCGTAGTGCGCGTCGTCGTTGTCGCCAACCTTCGACTGGAGCGAGATGGGCTGCTGGGCCATCCGCTTCACGGCGCGGACCTGGTCGGTCGGCATGTTCATCTCCTTCGAGAGGTCCTGCTCCGTGGGCTCGCGGCCCAGCTTCTGGATCAGCTTCTTCTGGACGCGCATGAGCTTGTTGATCGTCTCGATCATGTGGACCGGTATGCGGATCGTCCGCGCCTGGTCCGCGATCGCGCGCGTCGCGGCCTGGCGAATCCACCATGTCGCGTACGTGGAGAACTTGTAGCCGCGCTTGTACTCGAACTTCTCGACCGCCTTCATGAGGCCGGTGTTGCCCTCCTGGATGAGGTCGAGGAACGAGAGCCCGCGGTTCATGTACTTCTTGACGATCGATATGACGAGGCGGAGGTTCGCCTCGACCATCTTCGTTCGCGCCGTCTGGCCCGCCTTGAGGACGCTCCTGAGCTCCTTGAAGGTCGTCATGAACTCCTCCGGCGGCATGCCGAAGAGCACCTCGAGGCGCTGCATGCGCTCGCGCACCTGCGCGAGCTGCGCGTCGCGGCGCTTCGTGGGGCGCTCGCGCATCAGGTCGCCCTGGCGCTTCACGAGCGCGCGGTACGGGAGGTAGATGCGCTCGTCGGCGTCAGCGCACAGCGTCTCCAGGACCTTCTGCTTGAAGCTGAGGTCGAAGAAGCACTGCTTGAGCGCCGCCCTGGCGTTCGCGAGCTTCTTCTCCGCGCCGCGCACCTCCTGCGGGCTCGGACGCGACTTCGCGATCGTCTCGAGGTACTTCGAGCTCGCCTCGTTCAGCCGCTTCTCGACCTCGTTGATCTGCTTGCGGAAGCCCGGTATCTTCTCGATGTACCCGTCGCGGTTGTCCTCGAACTTGTCGGTGACGATCCTGTCGAAGCGCTCCGACTGGCCCTCGAGCTTGTCGAGCTGGTCGGCGTACATCTTCGGCGTGAAGAGGAATCGGTTGAACATCTCGCGCGTCTTCGCCTCGGCCGTCTCGATCGTCTGGCAGATCGTGACCTCCTCGTCGCGCGAGAGAAGCTGCACCTGGCCCATCTGGTGGAGGTACATCCTGATCGGGTCCTCGATCATCTCGCGCTTCGGGTCGGCCGCCTTGAGGTTCTTCGCCTCCTGCCACTTCTTCACGTCCTCCTCGCGCAGGACCTGCACGCCAAGCGCCTCGAGGATCTTGAGGTAGCGGTCGGACTGGATCGCGTCGACGATGTTCGACGGAAGTATCTGGTTGAGCTCCTCGTACGTGATGTACCCGCCGTTCGCCTCGCTGCGGCGCTTGACGTCGTTGATGACGTCGTTCAGCTCCGTCTCGCGGAGGATCGACATTCCCTCCATGGAGGGAAGGACGGTCTCGGCCGCAACGTCGTCTTCTGCGCCGAAGCTCGGCAGCGGAGGCTGCGGCGCATCGTCCTCATCCTCCGCGTCCGCGTCGGAGGGACTGGACTCCTCGCGCTCGACCTCGGCGGCCAGCTTGTCGGCGTCGAGCTCGTCGAGTTCCTCCTCGTCCGGCGGCAGGTCGTCGTCGATGTCGTCGGGCTTCTCCTCCTTGCGCGGTCTCCTGCGGACAGGCTCCTCCGCGGCTATAGAATCTTCAGCGGCCGTCTCCTCGTCCCTCTTCTGCCCCTTCGCGGCGCCTTTCGCCGGCTTCTTCGCCTTTGCAGACTTCTTCTCCGGCTTCTTTGCGGACTTCGATACGGCTTTCTTTGGTTTTGCCATTTTTGCTCCAGTATACAATTCACCCAATCTCACTTTGTCAAGTGGCTGAATAGTATATCATAAATCACGGCTGCCGTGTTGGTGGAATTGTAAAAAAAATCGCGGCTGGCTCCGGAACGGAGTCACCGCGATTCTTGGAGGGTGGGCGATACTGGACTCGGACCAGTGACCCCTACCGTGTGAAGGTAAT
>JAFPDR010000085.1 GCA_017389885.1 Kiritimatiellia bacterium | reverse complement strand
GCCCTTGTAGAGCCCGAGCGTGACTTCGGCCGTCGCCTTGTCGGCCCACACCTGGATCGCGGCGCGCGCGGCCCGGGTCGCGGGATCGAACCAGCGTCCGTCGTAGATCTGGTCGGCGACGAACTTCGAGAGCTCCTGGAAGAGCTTCGTCGAGCGGCGGTCCATGATGCCCTCGTAGATGTACTTGAGGCCCCAGGAGAGGACTTCCATTCCGGGCGCCTCGTAGACGCCGCGGCTCTTCGTGCCGATGATGCGGTTCTCAAGGGCGTGCTTCATGCCGATGCCGTTCCTGCCGCCGGTCTTGTTCATCTCGAGCATGACCTCGTAGGGCGTCATCTTCTTGCCGTTCACGGCGACGCAGCGTCCCTTCTCGAACTTGAGCGTGACCTTCTCGACCTTGTTGGGGGCCTTCTCGGGCCACACGCCCATCGTGGGCTTCACGATGCGCATCGAGGTCTCCATCGACTCGAGGTCCTCCGCCTCGTGCGAGAGGCCCGCGAGGTTGGCGTCAGTCGAATACTTCTTCTTCGTGCCGACGAACGCGACGATGCCGCGCTTCGCGAGGAACTCGACCATCTGCGTGCGGCCGGGGAACTTCGCGAGGAGGTCCGCGTCGCGCCAGGGGGCGTAGACGCCGAACTTCGGATCCATCACGTTCGTGTAGCGCTCGAAGCGCATCTGGTCGTTGCCGCGGCCCGTCGCGCCGTGGACGAGCACCGTGCAGCCCGCCTTCTTCATCGCCGGGAGGAGCTTCTGCACCGTCACCGCGCGGGCGATGCCCGTCGAGTTCCAGTAGCCGCCGTCGTACATCGCCTGGCACTTGACCGTCTCGAAGCAGATGTCGGCCATTTCCTTCGTCACGTCGACGATCGTCGTCTCGACTCCCGTCGGGGCCATCTTCTTCTTGATGTCGTTGATGTCCTTCTCGTCCGGCTGGCCGACGTTCGCGCTGAACGCCTTCACCTTGACGCCGGCGTCCTTGAGGACGCAGCAGATGGTCTTCGAGTCGAGTCCGCCCGAAACGCACACGCCTACGGTCTTGCCCTTGAGATCAGCTAGTTTCATGTTTTTGCTCCTTGTGAAATTTAATGGGATATTATATCATAATTTCGCGCCGACGGAGCACGCCGGCGCAAAATTCCAGCCGTCACCAAATCTTCAGCCGGACCGCGGAGCGCGGTCAGACGGCGAAGAGGTTAACAGGATATTCGCCGGACTCCACGAGGCGGCGTATCGACTCGACCACGAAGGGCTTGTCTTCGCGGTAGGTGACGCCGAACCAGCTGGAGTCCGTGGGCAGTACCTCGCAGTCCGCGCGCCCCTCCCGAACGAGCTCGTCCACCACGAACGGAATGTACCACTCGCTCTTCTCCTTCGCGCCGTTCTCCGCGAGCCACGCGGGGAAGCGGCTTTCGAGCTCGGCGAAGAGCCCCTCAGTGAAGCCCCAGCAGGTCATCGAGACGCGCGCGTCGAGCGGAACCTTCACCGGGTTCGACTCGTCCTCGCGGTTCTCCGCGGCGTCTCCGGCGCGGACGAGCTTCGTCATCTCCTTCACGGTGCGCAGCATCCCGTCCGGCGCGATGTCGCAGATCCCGCGCGCCACGCTGCCGTTCTCGCTGAGCGTCCTGTCGAGCCTGAAGCCGACCATGGCGAAGTGGAGTTTAGAGTCATTTAGAGTCAGTTTAGGGTCATTTAGAGTCAGATTAGGGTCATTTAGAGTCTTCGACCCTATCTCGACCCTATCCGACCCTACTAAAAACCGCGCGAGGCGCTCGAAGGCGTCGCGTCCGTAGAAGTCGTCTGCGTTGACGAGCGCGAACGGACCCTTCACCGCGTCCCTCGCCGCGCGCGTCGCGTGCGCGGTTCCCCACGGCTTCACGCGTCCGGCCGGGACAGAATACGGCGCGGGGAGGTCCGCTATGTCCTGGTAGCAGTACCCCACCTCGACCATGCGCTCGAACTTGGAGCCCACCTTCGCGCGGAACTCCTCCTCGAAGTCGCGCCGTATGACGAACACGACCTTCGCGAACCCCGCGCGCACCGCGTCGAAGACGGAGTAGTCGAGAATCGCCTCGCCCGAAGGCCCGACCGGATCCACCTGCTTGAGTCCGCCGTACCTAGAGCCCATTCCCGCTGCAAGAACAACCAATGTCGGCTTCGTGCTCATTTCTTTCTTTTCCTCCATTCCGACGGACGCACCGGCTTCGGCGCGGCCCAGAGACCGCGCTTCGCCGCGCGCGCCTCCTTCTCCGCCGCCGAATACGTCTTGTCCGTGTCCCTGTAAGCCTGCCACGCCGCGCCGTTCTTCACCATCGTCATGTTGGCGTCGACCATCCCGAACTTCTCGTGCCTGTAGTAGACGTCGCCGGAAATCGCGCCCGCGGCGTCTTTTTTCGTCCAAAGCACCTCGATCTCCTTCCCGCGGAGGAGATCGCCGAGGAACTTCGCCGCCTCCGGACCGAACGGCTGGTCCGCCGCCGGCGCGTCGATGTGCCTAAGCGAGACGGCGTGCGTCTTACCCGAGCCGTCGACGATGCTGACGAGACCTCCGTCCACGACCTGCCCGAGCCTGCCCTCGAGCTTGTTCGGCGCCTTGCCCTTCACGGCCTTCGGCACGGACGACGGTCGGCTCTTCGGCGAATTCGCCGTCGGGGCCGAAAAGCCGGGCGTAGCGCCGTTGACGTATCCCGTGTCCCTGTTCCTGAAGCTCCTGTGTATCGTCGTCGCAGCGCCGCACTGGAACACGAGCGAAAGCGCCGCGAAAAGCGAGAAGAACGTCATCTGCCCGGGGAAGTCCGAAAGCCGCTTTCTCGGACGCCTCACGACCTTCTCCTTCGCGTTTACGTCTATCTCGTTCGCCTCGAGGTTCTTGAGTATCTGCGACGCGCGCGCGACGACTTCCGGCGGAAGCCCCGCCATCGCGCCGACGTGGATTCCGAAGCTCTTCTCCGCGACGCCCGGCGCGATGCGCCTCAGGAAGACGACGCGCGAGCCCTCCTCCTTCACCTTCACCGTGTAGTTCTTCACGCCCTTGAAGGTGTCCGCGAGGTCCGTAAGCTCGTGGTAGTGCGTCGCGAAGAGCGTCTTCGCCTTCGAGCGCGCGTTGCCGTGCAGGTACTCCGCGACGGACCACGCGATCGAAATCCCGTCGAAGGTGGACGTTCCGCGCCCGATCTCGTCGAGGACGATGAGCGACTTCGGCGTCGCGTTGTTGAGTATGTTCGCCGTCTCCTGCATCTCGACGAGGAACGTGGACCTTCCGCGCGCGAGGTCGTCTCCCGCGCCGATTCGCGTGAACACGCGGTCCAGCACCCCAATTCGCATCGACGACGCGGGGACGAACGAGCCCATCTGCGCCATCACCGCGATCGTCGCGACCTGGCGGATGTACGTCGACTTACCGGCCATGTTCGGACCCGTGATGAGCATTATCTGGTCCGTAGTCGTGTTGAGGAACGCCGAGTTCGGCACGAACGGCTCCGCGTCCGGGAGCTGCTCGATTATCGGATGCCTCCCGTCCGTAATCTCGAGGACGTCCGAATCGTCCACTACCGGCCTCACATATCCCGCCGCGAGAGCTCGGTCCGCAAGCGCAAGCGTCGCGTCGAGGTCTCCTATCGCGAGCGCGGTGTCCTGAATCTCCACCGTCTTCGCCGCGATCGTCGCAAGCATCTCCCTGAAGAGCCTCTGCTCTATCGCTATCGACTTCTCCTGCGCGCCGAGCACCTTCGACTCGTACTCCTTCAGCTCCGGCGTCGTGTAGCGCTCGCCAGTCGTCAGCGTCTGGCGGCGGATGTAGTCCTCCGGCGCCTGCGAGACGGACCCCTTCGGGATCTCGATGACGAATCCGAACGTCGACACGTGCTTGACCTTCAGCTTCGAGATGCCGGTGCGCGCCTGCTCGCGCGCCTGGAACTCGGCGAGCCATTTGTGCCCCTCGTGCGAAATCTCCCTGAGCTCGTCCAGCTCCCGGTCGTATCCCGGCGCGATGAAGCCTCCGTCCGCAAGCAGCGCCGGCGGCTCCTCGACTATCGCGCGGTCCACG
>JAFPDR010000084.1 GCA_017389885.1 Kiritimatiellia bacterium | reverse complement strand
GAAGGCGAGGTCAGGGAAATGAAGAGGATGTTTTCGGTACTGTTCGCGCTCGCGCTCGCGGCCTTCGCCGCGCAGGCGCAGGAGTCCAAGGCGATACGCTGCGAGTTCACGAGCCAGCCAGACGGCGCGAACGTCATTGTCGACGACGTGACGCGCGGCGTCACCCCGATCACGCTCTACGACCTCGGGCCCGGGAAGCACCACGTGCGCTTCGAGCTCCAGAACTACGAGATCGTCGACGAGTTCCTGTTCCTCCGCGAGGGGGGCTTCTCCCAGAAGAACGCGGTGCTCAACCCCATCAAGGGCCTGCTGCTGCTGACGTCCGAGCCGTCCGGATGCGACATCTCGCTCGACGGGCTCTCCCTCGGCCGCACGCCGCGCCTCATCACCTCCCTCGACGCGAAGGACGTCTACAGGCTGCTCCTCCAGAAGCCCGGCTACCAGCCGCGCACGGTGGAGGTTAGGTTCAGCGGACGCACCCCGCTCGTCAGGGACGAGGAGCTCATCATCGACTCCGGCGTCATCGAGGTGACGAGCGACCCGGCCGGCGCGACTGTGACTGTCAACGGACAGCCCCGCGGGACGACGCCTGTGACCGTGCGCGAGGTTCCGAAGGGGCGCGCCACGGTGACGCTCAAGAAGCACGGCTTCGACGAGGAGACGCGCGAGCTGTCCATCGTCGCCGGCGAGAGCCAGACGCTCTTCGTCAAGATGAACGGGCTCCCCGGGACGATGAGCCTCACGTCCGTCCCGGACGGCGCAAGGTTCTACGTCAACGACCAGCCGCACGGCAAGGGTCCGATCTCGCTCGCGAACCTCGCGCCCGGCGACTACACGATCCGCGTCGAGAAGGAGGGCTTCGCGACCGCCACGAAGACCGTCTCGCTCGAGAACGGCGGCGCGATAGTCGAGGAGTTCAGGCTCGAGAACGTGATGGGACGCATCGAGGTCCGCACGATACCGTCCGGCGCGCAGGTCTTCCTCGACGGCAGCTCCGTCGGCTACACCAAGACCAAGGACTCGGAGGACGAGCCGAGCGAGGTCCTTGCGCTCGAAAACGTGAAGGAGGGCGAGCATACGCTCGTCATAAAGCACGACGGCTTCGCGGACGTCACGAAGCATCCGGTCGTCGAGAACCAGAAGACGCAGACCGTCAACGTGCGCATGAAGCGCGTGTTCACGCCCGACGTGGAGATCATCACGGACAGCGGGACGTACAAGGGCGTCCTCATCTCCAACTCCTCCTCCGGCGTGGAGGTCGAGGTCTCGCTCGGCATCAACCGCGTCTTCCAGCACTCCGAGATACGCAAGCTGAACTTCATCAAGTGACGTGAAGAAGCGGCTCGACATAGCGATGGTCGAGAGGGGCCTCGCGGCAAGCCGCACGCAGGCCCAGGCGCTCGTGATGGAGGGGAAGGTCCGCGTCGCGGGCCAGACCGAGTACAAGCCGTCCCGCCAGATAGACGACGCCGCGTCCGTCGAGGTCGAGGCGCCCCCGCGCTTCGTCTCGCGCGGAGGCGAGAAGCTCGAGGGCGCGTTCGACAGGTGGGGGCCGGCTCTGTCGGCGGAGGGGAAGACGTGCCTCGACGTCGGCTCGTCCACCGGAGGCTTCACCGACTGCCTGCTCCAGCACGGCGCGGCGCGCGTCATGGCCGTGGACGTCGGGACGAACCAGCTCGCCTACTCGCTGCGCGTCGACCCGCGGGTGTGGGTGCGCGAGAACTTCAACGCGCGCTTCATGAAGCCGTCGGACCTTCCCGAGACGCCGTCGCTTGCGGTCACGGACGTGTCGTTCATCTCCCTGAAGCTCATCCTGCCGCCGATCCGCGACGTGCTTGCCGACGGCGGAGAGATAGTCGCCCTCATAAAGCCGCAGTTCGAGGTCGGGAAGGGGAACGCCCCGGGCGGACTCGTCCGCGACGAGCGCCTGAGGATAGAGGCGCGCGACGGGATAGTCCGCTTCGCGGAGGAGGAGCTCGGCCTCGCGCTGCTCGGACTCGCCGAGTCGCCCATAAAGGGTCGGGAGATGGGGAACGTCGAGTACCTGAGCTACTGGCGCAAGTAGCTCTCAGGCGTACACGATGTCTTCCGGCGGCTCCGCGGCGAACGTGACGCGCCTGTGCGTGGCCGGATGGAGGAACGAAAGCTCGACGGCGTGCAGGAGCTGCCGCGACGGACGGTTCCTGAGGCGCCTGTCCTTCTCCGCGCTTCCGTAGGTCCGGTCCCCCACTATGGGGCATCCGATGGCGGCGGCGTGGATTCGTATCTGGTGCATCCGCCCCGTGTCTATCTTGAACTCGACGAGGGAGATTCCGTCGTGGCTGCCGAGCGTGGTCCAGTGCGACACGGCGCTCAGGCGGTCGCGTCCGACGGGCTGGTCGATCGTCCCGGACCTGGGCCTCGGGCGTCCGTGCACCACGGCGAGGTACGTCTTCTCCACGGTCTCGTGGGACTCGAACTGGCGGCGCAGGTCGAGGTAGGCGGACTGCGTCTTCGCGAATACCATGACGCCGCTCGTCTCGATGTCGAGACGGTGGACCACCCCCGGGCGCTCCGCCGAGCCGACGCGCGCCATCTGCGGGAAGCGCCGCACGAGCTCGTCCGTGAGCGCGCCCGTCTCGTGCCCGGGCGCGGGGTGCACTATCGCGCCCGCGGGCTTGTCGACGACGGCAATCGCCTCGTCCTCGTATATGACGTCAAGTTTCACTCCGCGCAATTATATCAAAAAACCGGCCGGGCTGTATTGTCGGCTGCGCGCATTTTTGCTATAATTCCCGGTGTGAAAAAAACTGCACCCAGGGTCAAGTACCGCCGGATACTGCTGAAGCTGTCCGGCGAAGTGCTCGGCAACAAGCAAACGGGCGAATGCATCGACCCGAAGAATCTCGCTTTCATGGCGGAGCGGATCAAGAAGATCCACTCCATGGGAGTCGAGGTCGGCATCGTTCTCGGCGGCGGCAACATCTTCCGCGGCCTCACCGGCGCGGGGAAGGGCGTCAACCGCGTGACGGGCGACTCGATGGGGATGCTCGCGACGATCATCAACGCGCTTGCGATGATGAACGCGCTCGAGTCCATCGGCGTGCCCACTCGCGTCATGACCTCGATCGAGATGCCCAAGCTCGCGGAGCCGTTCATCCAGCGCCGCGCGCTCAGGCACTTCGAGAAGGGGCGCGTCGTGATCTTCGGCGGCGGCACGGGCAATCCGTACTTCTCGACCGACTCCGCTGCGGCGCTCAAGGCGAGCGAGATCGGCGCGGACGCGCTCCTGAAGGCGACGAAGGTCGACGGGATCTACACGGCGGACCCGAAGAAGGACCCGAACGCAAAGAAGTACGGCTCGCTCAAGTACGAGACGGCGCTCGAGAAGCGGCTGAAGGTGATGGACTCCGCGGCGTTCGCGCTGTGCATGGACAACAACATCCCGATCGTCGTGTTCGACTTCTTCGACCCGAAGGCGCTCGAGGGCGTCGTGCGCGGCAAGACCGTCGGCACGGTGGTAAGTTGAAAGTTTGAAGTTTGAAGTTTAGAAAGGCAGGAAAGACATGGAGACAGTTCAGGAAGTTTTGAACGACGCGACGACGAAGATCGGCAAGAGCTTCGAGACGCTCAAGGCGCAGTTCGCGGGACTAAGGACCGGCAAGGCGAGCCCGGCGATGGTCGACGGGATCCAGGCCGAGGCGTGGGGCTCCAAGCAGCCCCTCAAGAACATCGCGACGATCTCGACGCCGGAGCCGCGCCAGATCAAGATCACGCCGTTCGACCCCTCTACGATCGACGGGATCATGAAGGCGATCCTCGCCGCCAACATCGGCGTGACGCCGCAGAGCGACGGCAAGGTCGTGCGCATCACGGTTCCCGAGCTCAACGAGGAGCGCCGCAAGGAGATCGTCAAGACGGCTAAGACGCAGGCCGAGGCCCAGAAGGTCGCGATGCGCAACGTCCGCCGCGACGCGAACGACGCCGCGAAGAAGCTCGAGAAGGACAAGAAGATTTCCGAAGACGACCTGAAGTCCGCCTTGGACAAGATCCAGAAGGCGACGGACGACGGAATCGCGAAGATCGACGCAGAGCTGAAGGCCAAGGAGGCCGAGGTGATGGCGGTCTGACGCAGGTCGTAGGTTGGATTTTTTGAAGTAAACGCTTATAAATGGAGGTCTGACATGGCAGAAGAGAACATGACACCCGTTGCCGGCACCGAGCCGCCGCCCGCGAGTCCTATCGCCCGTCCGCGCGCCTCGACGCTAAAGCTCAAGCCCGTGATCCGCAAGCCCACGCTCGGCGGCACCGCGGCAAAGCCCTCGATAAGGCCCGGGATGAAGCTTCCGACCCAGGCTCCCGCGAAGCCCGCGGCTCCCGAGGCGGATGCCGGCGGGGCGATGGAGCAGCTCAAGAGCGTCACCCAGAAGCTCAAGGGCGTCACGCAGGAGATTCCGCAGCAGGCGATTCTCCACAAGACCGGCATCATTGCGGACCAGGACCTCACCGAGCAGCAGAAGCAGGCCGCGAAGTCCCGCACCGCGCGCATCTCGCTCTCCGACGCGATGGGCGTCGCGCCGGTGCAGAACGAGGCCGCGCCGATGAAGACGATCCGCATCAAGCGTCCGGACGCGATCTCGAAGACGGCGTCGATCCCCGCCCCGGACTTCGAGCCTGCGGCTCCCGCTGCCGCCCCCGAGCCCGCCGCGGAGCCGGCCGCCGCGAAGCCCACGCTCACGCAGCGCAAGACGCTCAAGATCTCCCGCCCGGGCGCGGTGCGTCCGTCCGGCAAGTTCGGCGTCAAGAAGCCCGCCGAGGCCGCGGCTCCCGCCGCCGGAGGCGATGTTGCGGACATTCCTGACGTCGCTGACATTCCCGACATGCCCGCCAACCAGCCGAAGTTCGCGCCGCAGGCGATTCCCGCGGACGCGATTCCGGACGTCTCGAAGGGCACGAACATCACGAGCATCATCTTCCAGATCGCCGCGTGCGTCGTGATCGGCTTCCTCGGCTACTATCTGTATCAGGACGCCAACCTGCCGCTCTTCTGCGGCGGCTGCGGCTGGGCCCAGTGAGGCGATTCGTCTCGATAGCGAAGGCGACGGCGCTCGAAGTCGTAAACGAGCCGCTGTCGCTTTTGCTTTTGTCCGCGGCGCTCGCGCTCGCGGTGTTCGCGCCGGCGTTCCACTACCACCAGTTCGGCGAGGCGACGCGCATGGCGCGCGACGCCGGGCTCTCGGCGCTCCTCATCGGAGGGACGGTGTTCTCCGTCTCGGCCGCGGTGAGGTCCATGCGCCGCGAGCTCGAGAGCGGAACAGCCGCCGTCGCGCTTTCGCACCCCGTCTCCCGTGCGCAGTTCTTCCTCGCGAAGGCGTGCGGCGCATACGCCGCGTTCGCGCTCTTCGCCGTCGCGCTCGGGGCGGTGACGGCAACGATGGTGAACGGCGCGGCGATCGGCGCGGAAGTCGCGCGCAAGACAGGCGACATCCCGCGCCTGTGGGGTCCGTCCTACGCCTTCGGCGTCGCCGCTGTCGTGGCGCCTTACGTGATAGGCGCCGTTCTGAACCGCGCGGCGAACTTCCGCTTCTGCCTCAGCGCGTTCGTCTCCGCCGTCGTCATTGCGCTCTCGGGCGTCGCGTACCGTCCGGACCGCGTGGAGCTCTTCCGCCTCCTTCCCGCCGTTGCGCTCCTCCTGATCCCGCCGGCGTTCTTCGTCGCGGCATCCGCCGCCGCAGCGGTGCGGCTGAAGACGAACGCCGCGACCGCCGTCTCCGCTCTGCTTGTCGCCGGATTCATCCCTTTCGCCGGAAACTACTGCCTTTCCGAGGCGCTTTCGAGGGACGGATGGATTCCGATGTCCTACGTCGCCTTCGCCGCGCTCGCCGCGCTTCCGGCGATTCTCGCCGCGGTCATCGCGGGCCTCGCCCTGATGCGCACGAGGGATGTGTGAATAGGGGCGGTTGGAAAGTTGAAAGTTTGAAGTTGAAAGTTTAAAGTTTAAGGCAGGGAAGTTTGGGAATGGGCATATTCGAATTTCTGATGTTGTTCTGCTTCGGCTTCTCATGGCCGTTCTCGATCGCGAAGTCCCTGCGCTCTAAGAGCGCGAAGGGGAAGAGCATCATGTTCATGATGCTCGTCGAGCTGGGGTACGTCTTCGGAATCGTCCACAAGCTCCTCAACGACTGCAACTGGGTGATATGGATGTACGTCGCCCTGTTCTTCGTCGTTGCCGTGGACATCGCGCTCTACTTCCGCAACAGGCGCTACGACCGCGCCGCGGAAGCGCGCTAGCGCCTACGCATCGAACGCGCCGCGGCAGCGTTCCTCGCCGCGGCAGCGCTTGCCGCAGCGCGGGCGGGCGGTGCGGGTGGCCTTGCGGCGACGGGCGCAGGCCTCACGGCAGCGGGAGCGGGCCTTGCCATGGCGGCGCTTCTCGCCGCGGCCGCGTTCCTCGCTGCAGCCGCCTGCACGGCGGGAGCACGCACCGCTGCCGTCTGCCTGACGGCGGCCTGCTTCGCCGCGGCCTTCTGCTGCGAGGCCGAGATGCGCGCGGCGTTGGCCTGCGCGTTCGCGCGCGCCGCCGAGGTGAGCGGGGCTGGGGCTCCGTGCGGACCAGGTCCTCGCGCGGGCCCTGCCCCTCGCGGAGGCATCACGGGGCCGCGTCCGTAGCCGTGTTCGGGACCGCGGTCGTGGTGGTGGTGGCGCGGAGCCCTGTCGTAGTAGACCCCGCCGTAGTATCCCGGACCGTAGTACCCGGTCCCGTAGTACGGTTCGTTGTAGTAGTAGGAGTCCACGTAGGTCGTCGAGGTGCCGACGGGCTCGCTGATGTAGGTCGTGGTGGTTCCGACCGCCGCCGGCTCGACGTAGGTCGTCGTCGGCGCATAGGCCGCGGGCGTGACGTAGGTGGTCTGCGCGACCGGGGTGTAGGAGGAAGTGCTGTAGTAGCGCGAAGTGCGGGCCGGGTATGTCCTGCACCCGCCGCACGCCGCCGCCGCGAGCGCGATCGCCAAGATGTATTCTGCCTTGTGGTTCATGTCGCACCTGCCTTTCTGTCCTTGTGACGCTGTGTTAGGGGACGAAACGCCCGTTTTCTGACACAACTGTCTGCGGACATTATACCAAAAAGAATCCGCGGCGTGAACGGCGCAAAAATGGTATAATAGTCGACACGAACCCAAACAGACCTTAAGGAGAGCTGAAATGGCGGAGCTAAAGACGGCGGACAAATGGACTATTACGCAGCTTATCACGGCTGCCGAGAAATTCACGTTTGCGGACGGCAAGGCGGACATCAACGAGACGAAGGCGCTCATCGGCCTCGTCCATCCGTTCGCCGCGCAGGACGCGGACATCGCCAAGTTCGAGCAGATACTGCTCGCGGTTGCGGACGACGGGATCGTCACCCCCGAGGAGTCCGTAGAGCTCGCCACGGCCATCGCGCTGCTGCGCGCCAAGCTGCAGGCCGGCGACGCGGTGTACGACGCGCGCACGCTCGGCATCCCGAAGATGGCGGTCCTCGGCGTGCAGCACATGTTCGCCATGTTCGGCGCGACGATCCTCGTGCCGATCCTCACGGGGCTCTCGCCGAGCGCGACTCTCCTCTGGGCCGGCCTCGGAACGCTCCTCTTCCACCTCCTCACCAAGCGGATGGTCCCTGCGTTCCTCGGCTCGTCGTTCGCGTACCTCGCCGGATACTTCGCGCTCGCCGGAATGGCCGGCGGTGCGGGCTTCGAGGACTGCGACAAGACGAGGATGCTCCAGTACGCCTGCCTCGGCGTCGCGTCGTCGTCGCTCCTCTACTTCATAGTCTCCGGGTTCGTCAAGGCCTGCGGCGTGAAGACCGTGATGAAGTTCTTCCCGCCCGTCGTGACGGGTCCGATCATCATCGGCATCGGGCTCGTCCTGGCGCCGGTCGCGGTGAACAGCTGCACGACCGACTGGCCGGTGGCGCTCGTCGCGATCGTCACGGTGATCGCGTTCTCCATCTTCGGGCGCGGCATGCTGAGGATCATCCCCATCCTGATGGGCGTCATCTTCTCGTACGTAGCGGCTGTGGTCCTCGGCAAGTTCGGCCTGAGCCAGGCGATCGACTACTCCGGCGTCGCGAACGCCGCGTGGATCGGCTTCCCCGTGAAGATGGGGAACACCGTCTTCCCGCTCCTCTCGAACCCCGACTGGGGCAGGATCACCAGCGCCGTGCTCATCGTCTTCCCGCTCGCCTTCGCGACGATCATGGAGCACGTGGGCGACGTCTCGGCGATCTCCTCCACGGTGAAGCGCAACTTCTTCGAGAACCCCGGGCTCCACCGCACGATGCTCGGCGACGGACTCGCCACGTGCCTCGCCTCGCTCTGCGGCGCGCCGGCCAACACGACGTACGGCGAGAACACCGGCGTCCTCTCGCTCTCGAAGGTGTACGACCCGCGCGTCATCCGCATCGCCGCGTGCCTCGCGATCCTCGTCTCGTTCTGCCCGAAGTTCTCGGCGTTCATCGGGACGATTCCCGCGGCCACCATCGGCGGCGTCTCGTTCATCCTCTACGGAATGATCTCCGCCGTCGGCGTGAGGAACCTCGTCGAGAGCCAGGTCGACCTCGGCAAGTCGCGCAACATGCTCATCGCCGCGCTCATCCTCGTCCTCACGCTCGGCATCACGTTCTCGAAGGCCGGCGCGATCGCGTTCACGGTGGGGTCGCTCAAGATCTCGCTCTCCGGCCTCGCCGTCGGCGCGCTGATGGGCATCGTCCTGAACGCGGTCCTCCCCGGAAAGGACTTCTCGTTCTCCGAGACCGCGCCCACGATCAAGGACGCGGACCGCTTCGGCGGCAAGAAGGACTAGCGCGCCGAAACGGCGTAGCCCGCGCGGAGGGCCAGCTCCCGGTCGTCGTCGAAATCGGCGCCGGGGGTCGTGAGGAGGGGTCCGGCGATTCCCGCCGACATCCCCACGTATATGCACTTGGCGGCGGTCTCGTCGCTCATGTCGCGCCTCCCGCCGGCGAACCTCAGGGGCGTAGACGGGTTGACGAGCCTGAGGAGGGCGACGGAATCCACGACGCGCTCCGCGGCAAGTATGCCGCGCCCGCCGAGCGGGGTGCCCTCGATCGGATGCAGCACGTTGACCGGAATCGAGTCCGGCGCGATCTCCTTCAGCGCGAACGCGAACTCCACGAGCTGCTCGTCCGTCTCGCCCATGCCGATGATCCCGCCGCAGCAGACCTGAAGCCCGAGCCTGCGCGCCGCGCGGAGCGTCGCGAGCTTGTCCTCGACGGTATGCGTGGTGCAGAGCGACGGGAAAAGCGACGGCGCGCACTCGAGGTTGCAGTGGACGCGCTGGAGCCCGGCGTCCTTCAGCTTCGCGAGGTCTTCTTCGGAGAGGAGCCCGAGCGAGCCGCACAGGCATATCCCCGTTGCCTTTCGCATCTCCCTCAGCGCCGCGCAGACGTTCTCGACGTCGGCTGGCGAGAGGCGGCGTCCCGAGGTGACGATGCCGATCCTGTCCGCCCCGTTCGCCTCGGCGTCCTTCGCGGCCTTGACGCAGGCCTCGGTGCCTATCCATCCGTGCTCGCCGCAGCCGGTGCGCCAGTGCCCAGACTGCGCGCACCACTTGCAGTCCTCGCCGCAGCGTCCGCTGCGCGCGTTGACTATCGAGCAGAAGTCGAAACGGCGCTCCACGAAGCGGAGCGTCGTCTCGTGCGCGCGTTCGCGCAGTTCGGAGCGGCGCGAAGGCTCCAGCAGCGCCAGGGCCTCCGCGCGTCCGATTCCCTCTCCGGCGTCCGCCGTCATGAGAACAGCCACGTCGAGAGGTAGCGCTCGCCCGTGTCGGGAAGGAGCGCGACGATTGTCTTGCCGGCGAATTCGGGGCGCTTCGACAGCTCGAGGGCGGCCCAGAGGGAGGCGCCGGACGAGATTCCGACGAGGAGACCCTCGTTCGCGCCCGCCGCGCGCGCGGTCGCGCCCGCGTCGTCCGCCGAGACCTTGATCACCTCGCTGAGGAGGGAGGTGTCGAGCACCTTCGGGACGAATCCGGCGCCGATTCCCTGTATCTTGTGCGGACCCGGCTGTCCGCCCGAGAGCACCGGAGAGGTGTCGGGTTCGACTGCGAAGAGCTTGACGTCTGGGTTCTTCTCCCTCAGGTACTTGCCGGCGCCGGTGATAGTTCCGCCAGTCCCCACGCCCGCGACGAACGCGGCGACATCTCCGTCCGTGCCGTTCCAGATCTCCGGTCCGGTCGTGCGGTAGTGGACCTCGGGGTTCGCGGGGTTCTCGAACTGCTGGAGGATCACGGAGCCGGGGGTGGAGTCCCTGAGTTCGTTCGCCTTCGCGATCGCGCCCTTCATTCCGGCCGCCCCCGGTGTGAGGACGATCTCCGCGCCGTACGCGGCCGCGAGCTTGCGGCGCTCGACGCTCATCGTCTCGGGCATTGTGAGGATGAGGTGGTATCCCCTGACAGCCGAGACGAACGCGAGGCCGACGCCGGTGTTTCCGCTCGTGGGCTCGATGATCGTCGCGCCCGGCTTGAGCGTGCCGGACTTCTCGGCCGCCTCGACCATGGCGAGGGCGATGCGGTCCTTTACGCTCCCGCCCGGATTGAAGTACTCGACCTTCGCGAGGACGCGCGCGGCGCCCTTGTTCAGCTTGGGCGATATCTCGACGAGGGGCGTTCCGCCCACCCTGTCCAGTATGTTCTTTGCGATGTCTGCCATAATGGGGTT
>JAFPDR010000083.1 GCA_017389885.1 Kiritimatiellia bacterium | reverse complement strand
GTATGCCGACTCGTGGAACGTCTACGGCGGAGTCGGCGTCACGGTCTCGTTCTGACGCTCCGCGGCCTCGCGCGCCAGAGGGCGAGGAACGCGACGAGAAGGGAGGACGCCGCGAGCCAAGTTGCGATTGGCTCCGCGGCGCTCCCGAATAGATGCGCCGCGCCCGGGTCGGCCATCTCCAGCGCCTTGGAACCCGCGGGGGTGATTATTCGTTTATCTTCCGGCCCCTTGCATTCCGGCGCGGGATATGCTATACTACGCGCCATTCATTCACCGAAAAGGAAGAAAAACACATGGTCAAGATCAGAATGCGTCGCACCGGCTGCACGAACCACGCGACCTACCGCATCGTCGCGGCGGACTCCCGTTCGCCCCGCGACGGCAAGTTCCTCGAGATCCTCGGCTGGTACGACACCCAGATGAAGGACGAGAACTTCAAGCTCGACATTCCGCGCGTCGACTACTGGCTCTCGAAGGGCGCGAAGCCCTCGACGACGGTCGCCTCGCTGATTCGCCGCGCGAAGAACCCCAACATCAAGCCGCACCACGCGACGCCGGCCAAGAAGGCCGAGGCGAAGAAGGAGGCCTAAGCAATGGGTATCAAGCTTATAGACAAGATCAACGCGGAGCAGACCGCGAAGCTTTCCGAGAAGAAGTTCCCGGAGTTCCGCACCGGCGACATCGTCCGCGTCTCCATCAAGATCAAGGAAGGCGACAAGTTCCGCATCCAGGATTTCGAGGGCAAGGTCCTCGCGATCGACAACGGGCGCACGAACGTCGCGGGCAACTTCACCGTTTCGCGCGACGCGTTCGGCGTCCGCGTCGAGAAGCTCTTCCCGTTCAACAGCCCCTGGATCCAGGCGATCAAGGTCGTCAAGAAGGGCAACGGCTGGCGCGCGAAGCTCTACACCGAGCGCACGTTCTGCTCGCACAAGGCGGTCCGCAAGCTCGTCAAGAAATAAGCCTCCCCGGCTGCAATGACCGGTGGATGAACCGAAGGCAGGGCGTCCCGTCGCGGGGCGCCCCGCTTTTTCCCGGGGCCGGCCGTTCTGAACCTTTTGCGGCGGCGCGGCGTTTACACTATACGAGATGGTCAACTCAACAAAGGAAAGGCAAGTCCAGGCATGAAGAAGACAACGATTGCAGTCGCAGTCGCGGCGGCCCTGTGCGGCGCGTCCGCGTTCGCGGAGGGCGGCGCGATAGAGGATTCCGTCGCGAAGGGGGTGAAGTTCCTCCTCGCGAACCAGCAGGAGGACGGGCACTTCTCCGACGCGCAGATGCCGGCGCTGACGGCGCTCCCGCTGTGGGCGCTGAGCGGATGCGGCGACGCGGGCGAGGCGGTCTCCGCCGCGAAGAGGAAGGCCGTCGAATTCGTCCTCAAGACGCAGCGCGAGGACGGGGGCTTCTACGTCCCGAAGCCTGGCCGCGGCGGCTCGGGCCTCGGCAACTACAACACGTCCGTCTGCCTCTCGGCCCTCTTCGACTCGAAGCTCGCCCCGACGGCCCCGCTCCTCAAGGCGCGCGAGTACGTCGCGTCCTCGCAGCTCACGGGGGACGACACGATGGCGGGCGGGTTCGGATACGACAAGGTGTCGCGCAGGCGCTACGCCGACCTCTCGAACACGTCGTATGCGCTCTCCGCGATGGCGAAGACCGCCTCCCTCGAGGAGTTCCGCGAGGGCGGGAAGCGTGTAGACCTGGACTGGGACAAGGCGCTCGCGTTCGTCGAGAACCTGATGAAGACGGAGGGTCCGGACGCAGGCGGCGCGGCGTACAACGAGCGCACCCCGCAGGGCGGCAGCGCGACGAACGCGCAGGGCAAGGTGTCGCTCAGGGCGTACGGCGCGATGACCTACGCTGCGGTGCTCTCGATGTGCTCGGCGAAGCTCGACAAGGGAGATCCGCGCGTGAGGCAGTCGGTGGAGTGGCTCGACAGGAACTGGTCCGTCGACGAGAACCCCGGCATGGGCAACCAGGGTCTCTTCTACTTCTACGACATCATGACGCGCGCCCTCGACGCGGCGAAGATCGACAAGGTCGGCGCGCACGAATGGAAGAAGGAGCTCTCGGCGAAGATCGTCTCGCTCCAGAGGGCGGACGGCAGCTGGGCGAACGAGAACAACCGCTTCTGGGAATCCGATCCCGTGCTGTGCACGTCCTTCGCGCTCCTCGCCCTCGAACTGTGCCGTTGAAATTTGTAACAACAGGGTACGACACGGCACGAAGAAAATATGATATAATATATGGTAATGAACAACCAGAAGATTATACGAATTAGCATTATTATTGGCGGGTGCGGATCCGCTGGTAAGGCTGTCGGCTAATCTGACCGGTCAGTTCGAAACCAAATGCACCTAAAAAGCGGATCGTCGGGAAAGGCGGTCCGCTTTCTGCGTTTTCAGGAAAACAACAAACAAAAAAAGACAACGGAGTCAAGAAGATGAACGAGTTGAGGGAGATGGCGTCGCGCATCAAGGAGCTGCGCGAGATAGGCGGCAAGACGACCGCCGAGATGGCCAGGCTTACGGACGTCAACGAGAGGGACTACGTGGCGATCGAGGCGGGGACGATGGATCCGCCGTTCACGTTCCTCCACAAGTGCGCGCTTGCGTTCGGAATCGACATCACGGCGCTTCTCGAGGGCCACACGGCCAAGCTCTCCCACTTCCAGGTCAACCGCGCGGGGCAGGGTCCGGTGACGGTGAACGAGCAGGGCATCCTCATCCGCAACATGGCGGCGATGTTCAAGAGCCGCCTCGCGACTCCGTACTTCGTGACGTACGACTACGACGAGCGCCAGCAGAAGATGCCGATACACACGACGACGCACGCGGGCCAGGAGTTCGACTACGTCGTGTCCGGCTCGATGCGCGTGAAGGTGGGAGACCACGAGGAGACGCTGAACGCCGGCGACTCGATATTCTACAACTCGTCGACGCCGCACGGAATGATCGCCGTCGGAGGGAAGAAGTGCGAGTTTATCGCGATGATCATGGCCGGCGACACGGAGGAGCAGTCGCTGCCGATGGTCAGGATGCGCCGCCGCAAGCCGAACGAGCCGCTTCTCGCGGAGAAGTTCGTCAAGTGCGAGGAGGACGGAGAGGGCAAGCTCGAGCATGTCCGCTTCGAGCACGAGGATGAGTTCAACTTCGCGTTCGACATAGTTGACGAGATCGCGAAGAAGGACCCCAACCGCCTCGCGATGTTGCACGTCTCGGCGCATATGCGCGAGAGGCGCTTCACGTTCAAGGACATGATGGAGCAGTCCAACCGCGTCGCGAACTACATGAAGTCGCTCGGGATCGGCAAGGGCGACAAGGTGATGCTCATACTGAAGCGCCACTTCCAGTTCTGGCCGACGATGCTCGCGTGCCACAAGCTCGGCGCGGTGGCGATTCCGGCGACGAGCCAGCTGAAGGTGCACGACCTCACGTACCGCTTCAAGGCGGGCGACGTCAAGGCGATATTCTGCACCGGGGACGGTGATGTCGCGATCGAGGCGGACGCCGCGGAGAAGGAGATCGGCGCGCATCTCCAGAAGGTGCTCGTCTACGGCAGGCGCGAGGGCTGGCACGACTTCAACGCGGAGGTCCCGGCGTTTTCGGACGTCTTCGAGCGCACCGAGGACTCTCCGCACGGGAACGACCCGATGCTCATGTTCTTCACGAGCGGCACGACGGGGTATCCGAAGATGGCGCTCCACAGCTGCAAGTACGCGCTCGGGCACTACGTCACCGCGAAGTACTGGCACCTCGTCGAGCGCGACGGACTTCACTTCACGATATCCGAGACCGGATGGGGCAAGGCGCTCTGGGGCAAGTTCTACGGACAGTGGCTGTGCGAGGGCGCGGTGTTCACGTACGACTTCGAGCGCTTCGACGCCGAGAAGGTTCTGCCGATGTTCGAGAAGTACAACATCACGACCTTCTGCGCTCCGCCGACGATATACAGGATGCTCATCAAGCAGGACATCTCGAAGTACGACTTCACGTCCGTCCGCCACGCGACGACCGCGGGCGAGGCGCTGAACCCCGAGGTGTGGACGCAGTTCGAGCGCGCGACGGGACTCGAGATAGCCGAGGGCTTCGGCCAGACCGAGACGACGCTTTCGCTCGCGAACCTGCTCGGCGACGAACTCGAGCCCGGCTCGATGGGCAAGCCCGTGCCGGACTACGGCGTGGACCTCGTAGATGCGGACGGCAACAGCGTGCCGCCCGGCGAGAACGGAGAGATCGTCGTCAGGACGGACAGGGCGAATCCGCACCCCGGCATCTTCCTCGGCTACTACAAGGACCCGGAGAAGACGGACGAGGTGTGGCGCGGCGGGTTCTACCACACGGGCGACCTCGCGTGGAGGGACGAGAACGGATACTACCACTACGTCGGGCGCGCTGACGACGTCATCAAGTCGTCCGGCTACCGCATCGGCCCCGCCGAGATCGAGAACGTCATCATGGAGCTGCCGTTCGTCCTCGAGTGCGGCGTAAGCGCCGCGCCGGATCCGATACGCGGGCAGGTCGTGAAGGCGTCCATCGTCCTCGTCAAGGGCGTCGCCGGGACGGACACGCTCAAGGAGGAGGTGCAGCGCTACGTCAAGGAGCACACCGCGCCGTACAAGTATCCGCGCATCGTGGTGTTCCGCGACGAGCTGCCGAAGACCATCTCGGGCAAGATCCAGCGCAACCTGCTCTGATTTTGGTATAATACCCGTCTATGATGAACGTCTACAACTCGCTGTCGAGAAGAGTCGAGGAGCTCAGGCCCCTCGAGGGCAACACGATCCGCCTCTACACGTGCGGACCCACCGTCTACAACTTCGCCCACATCGGCAACTTCCGCGCATACGCGTTCGAGGACATCCTCCGCCGCGTCGTGCAGTTCAACGGAATGAAGATACGCCAGGTGATGAACCTCACCGACGTCGACGACAAGACGATCCGCGGCGCAAACGCCGCGGGCGTCGCGCTGACCGACTACACGAAGACGTACAAGGACGCGTTCTTCGCCGACCTGAAGAAGCTGAACATCCAGCCTGCGGAGGTCTACCCCGCGGCTACGGACCACATCCCCGAGATGATCGCGCTCGTCTCCAGGCTCATGGAGAAGGGAGTCGCGTACCAGAGCGAGGACGGCTCGGTCTACTTCAAGGTCCGCGAGTTCCCGGGCTACGGCAAGCTCGCCCACATCGACTTCGACAACCAGCGCACGGGCCTGAGGTGCGCGGCCGACGAATACGACAAGGAGAACGTCGGCGACTTCGCGCTATGGAAGGCGTGGGAGCCGTCGGACGGGCCGGTCGGCTGGGATTCCCCGTGGGGCCGCGGACGCCCCGGCTGGCACATCGAGTGCTCCGCGATGTCCATGAAGTACCTCGGCGAGACGTTCGACCTCCACACGGGCGGGATAGACAACCTCTTCCCGCACCACGAGAACGAGATCGCCCAGGCCGAGGCCGCGACGGGCAAGGAGTTCGTCCGCACGTGGATGCACTGCGCGCACCTCCGCGTCAACGGCGAGAAGATGTCGAAGTCCGCCGGCAACTTCTTCACGCTCCGCGACCTCCTCGAGAAGGGCTACACCGGGCGCGAGATACGCTACGTGCTCATCAACGCGCACTACCGCACCGGGCTCAACTTCGCGTTCTCCGCCCTCGAGGATGCGCGCAAGGCGCTCGAGAAGATCGACCGCTGCGTGGAGCAGGCGACGGATGGTCCGGTCCCCGAATGGGCGCAGAAGCACCTCGACGACTTCACGGCTGCCGTCAACGACGACCTCAACCTGCCGCGCGCGTTTGCCGCGCTGTTCGAGCTCGTGCGCGACGCCAACGGAAAGGGCGCGGCGGGAACGCTCGGCGTGTTCAAGCGCATGGACGAGGTACTGGGAGTCATCTTCTTCGAGAACGAGAAGAAGTCCGAGGAGATCCCGCAGGAGGTCCAGTCCATGCTCGACCAGCGCGCGGAGGCGAGGAAGGCGAAGAACTGGGCCGAGTCGGACCGCCTGCGCGACGCGATCGCCGCGCTCGGCTGGGCTGTCAAGGACTCCAAGGAAGGGCAGAGCGTCTCGAGGAACCGCTGATCCTGTCTAGACAATATTGCCCGAGGCCGCCGCTCTTGGTATAATTTCGGCGATGAAGACAAAAAGCAAGAGCATCAGCGAGATCCTCCGGCAGGAAATCGTCAGCGGGAAGTTCGACGCGGCGGGGAGGCTCCCGAGCGAGCACCAGCTCATGCGCCGATTCTCAGTGGCGCGCGAGACGGTGCGCGGCGCGCTTAGGGATCTTACTGACCGCGAGCTGGTCGACAGACGCCCGGGCTACGGTACGTTTCTCGCCGACCACGCATCGCGCTTAGCCACCCAGCGCTTCGGAGTGATGGTGCCGGACGCGTTCCATCCGTTCTACGCGCGGATCTGCCGCGGACTGGAGGACGGCGCGAGGAGGCACGGATACACCACGCTCACGGCGGCCCTTGGAACCGGCAGCATGCACGAACGCGCCGTCAGGGCAGCCGAGTTCGCCGACGT
>JAFPDR010000082.1 GCA_017389885.1 Kiritimatiellia bacterium | reverse complement strand
TGCATATCGGCGGATGCGTCACGGCGCTGCTTTTCCCCGTGCTGTTCCATTCGCACTGGTCGGTCCTTGTGATCTGCGGCGGATTCTTCCTGCTCATCCTCTGGCTCGGCTGCCGCGGACAGCTCCATGCCGTCAACGACGTGAAGCGGCGCTCCTACGGGGGCGTGCTGCATCCGGTCGCGCTCTACGTCTGCTACCTGCTCGCGACGTTCTACGACTGCTTCGCCTTCTACGGAATCGCGATTGCCGTGCTCGCGCTCTCCGATACCGCGGCGGCGCTCGTCGGCGAACGGTACGGACGGTTCCGCTACCGCGTCGACGGAGAGGACTACCGCTCCATAGAGGGCTCGTTCTTCTTCTTCCTAGTGACGTACGCGCTCGTGCAGCACATACTACTGCTCGTACTCGGGATGCCCGCGCTCGAGGCCTCCGTCCTCGCCTTCATGATCGGCGCCATCGTGACGCTGTTCGAGTCCGTCTCGCTTGGCGGCGCGGACAACCTCGCGATCCCCATCGGCGTGATGGCGATCCTCATCAAGAACGCGCATCCGGACGTCGCCGTGATGGCGCACCAGATCGCCTGCCTCGCGGTTTCCGTTCTCGCCGTCTGCATACCCATGCGCATTCTCGGCGTGATGCAGGGCTCCGGACGCGTCGTAACCGCGCTGCTCGTCTATCTTGCAAGCGGACTCCACTCGCCGTGGTGGGGGCTTGTGACCTGGCTGGGCGCGGTTGCCGCGCACTACAGCCACACGCTCCGCCTCGCAGAGGTGCGCACCGTGTTCGCGCTCGCCGCCCTGCCGTTCCTGACGGTGATGGGGTTCAACCTCGCCGAAAAGCTCGGCGGATGGTCCGACCTCCGCATCTCGACGCCTGTATACGCCGTTTCCCTGATCGTCTCCTTCATCGCCGTGAGAGCCTATGAAAAACGCTGAATGCCACACGCTGTCGCCTGAAACGCGCGGACTTTTCGAAGAGCTTCCGCGCCGCCTGTACGGTCCGCGCTACGACCGCGAGCGCGCGCCGGACGGACTTCCGTTCTTCGTCGTCCGCGGCGCATCCGGCGCGGTGCTGGCGCGCGCGGCCGTCTGGACGAACCCGGACGTCAGGTATCTCGGCGAGACGCCCGGCCTCATCGGCTCGTTCGAGTGCATCGACGACGCGGAATGCGCGGCGGCGGTCCTCGGCGCGTGCGAGGAACGCATCCGCGCGGATGGATACGGAAGGGTGGTCGGTCCGATGAACGGCACGACATGGGCGCCCTACAGGCTTGCGCTGCCCGAGGGGGCGCCGTGCCGTTTTCCGCTCGAGCCGCGAAACCCGGCCTACTACTGCGCGCTCTGGGAGTCGCTCGGGTATCGCGTCATCGCGAACTACACGTCGTCGTCGTTCCCGCTCGGACCCGACTCGTTCCCGCGCCTCGAAAAGGCGAAGCGCATCATGTCCGCGCGCGGAATCACCGCGTCGGACTTCCGCCCCGACCGTCTTGACGACGAGCTCAACGCGATATTCGACGTGTCCGTCGTGAGCTTCAGGAACAACTACCTCTACGCTCCGATAACCCGCGAGGAGTTCTTCGCGCAGTATCGTCCGATCGTCTCCCGCCTGCGTCCGCACGACGCGGTGATCGGGCGGCGCGCGGACGGAACGCCCGTCGGCTTCGTGTTCGGGTTTCCGAATCCGTATGCCCCGGCGGGGACGGAGTACGTCCTCAAGACCATCGCCGTGCTGCCGTATTCCGACTGCCGCGGACTCGGCGGGCTTCTCGTCGACTGGATGACGAAGTCGGCCTACGAGGACGGATTCAGGCTTGCCTACCATGCGCTGATGCACGAGGACAACATCTCGTCAAACATGGGCAACCACGCGCACGCCCGGGTCTGCCGACGCTATCGGCTCTACGCAAAGGATCTGTGATGACTGCAACTACCGAAGCCAACCTCTTCAGCTGCCTCCGGCGTTTCGCCGAAGAGGCGCCCGGCCGCCGCGCGCTGATACACCGCGGCAAGACGCTCGCCTACGGCGAATTCCGCATCCGCGTCGAACGCCGCGCGGCGGAGCTGCGCCGGCGCGGAATCGGGAAGGGCGACCGCATCGTCATCTTCGTCCCGATGGGCATCGACCTCTACGAAATCCTCCTGGCGGTGTTCGCCGTCGGCGCGGTAGCGGTGTTTCTCGACGCATGGGCCGATCCGAAGCGCCTCGACTACGCGGCGCAGCTTGCTGAGGCGAAGGCGTACATAGCCGTTCCGAAGGCCTTTCTCCTGCTGCTGCGCTCGCGCGCGCTGAGAAGGATTCCCGTGCGGCTTCTTCCGGGGTTCGGACGCAGAAGGGCGTGCGGCGGTTTCGTTCCGGCGGCGTGCTCGCCTGACGACCCGGCGCTCATCACGTTCACGACGGGTTCAACGGGCGTTCCGAAGGCGGCGCTTCGGTCGTGCGGTTTCCTGTGGGCGCAGCACGAGGCGCTTTCGGCCTCGCTGGACGTGCGCGAAGGGGACGTCGATCTCGCGACGCTTCCGATCTTCGCGCTCAACAACATCGCCTGCGGCGTGACGACGCTCATACCGGACTTCAATCCGGCGCATCCCGCGGACATCGATCCGGCGCGCATTGCCGCCGAGGCGCGCCGCGCCGGCGTGACGACGACGGCAGGCTCTCCCGCGTTCTACCGGCGGCTCGCCGAAGCCGCGCGCGAAGGGAATCCGATTCCCACGCTGCGCGCGCTGCACGTCGGCGGCGCGGCGGTGTTCCCGGAATTCGCCGCGGAGCTGTCCGCCGCGTTCAGGGGAACGCGCGTCATCGCCGTCTACGGTTCCACCGAGGTCGAGCCGATCGCGTCTATTCCGTGCGAAGAACTCGCGTCGGCGGATGTCGCGCTCGGGATTCCCGCGGGGAAGGTGAGTCCGTTCCTTGATCTCGCAGTCGTCCGTCTGGACGCGAAGCTCGAGCATGAGATGACGGACGAGGCGTGGCGGGCGGCGCAGTGCGGAAAGGGCGAAGCCGGCGAAATCTGCGTCGCGGGGGATCATGTCCTCACGACCTACTACAGGAACCCGGAGGCGGTGCGCACGAACAAGATCCGCGTCGGCGGACGAATCTACCACCGCACGGGCGATGCCGGACGGATGGTCGACGGCGGGCTCTATCTGCTCGGACGCGCCAGCCGTGTGTTCCGCACGGCTGGCGGCGCATGGTGCTATCCGGCGCTTGTCGAGCACGAACTTGCCGGTCTTTCTTCAAGCACGGCCGGGACGGTCGTTCGTGCATCCGACGGACGAGCCGTCCTGGTTCTTGAGAGCGGCGATCCGCGCGCGGCAGAGGCGGAGGCGGCGCGGCTTGATCCGTCGCGCGTTCCGCACGACGACATCCGTGTCGTGGAGCACATCCCGCGCGATCCGCGCCACGCCTCGAAGATCGACTACGGCGCGCTGGTCGCTGGCGGGATGTAAGCCCCCGATGCGTGACGATCGGCGAAGGCGCGATTGTCGGCGCGGGCGCAGTAGTGACGAAGGACGTCCCGCGCCGCGCACCGTCGTCGCCGGCGTTCCTGCAAAGGTCATCAAGCGAATATAATAATCATCGCTACCCTGTTACAAGTTGCGGGAGTGATAAAGAACGTGCATAGAAAGTATACAATAAAGTGGTAAAGAAAGTGCATAGAAAGTATAAAAGAAAGTAATAAAGAAACATTACCCCCAAGACACCCCATTGACTTTTCGCGGCAGAAATGCTATACTTGCACTACTTTTCATTAAGGGTACTAAGCCCTTGAACGGAAAGCGAGGT
>JAFPDR010000081.1 GCA_017389885.1 Kiritimatiellia bacterium | reverse complement strand
TCCTTCCGCCCGCGTTCCCCGACGAAGACGACCAGATCCGCCGCATCCGCGACGAGGCGCACTCGCGCCGCCTGGTAGTCCGCTCGATGGACCGCGACCAGCTCGACAGGCTCACCCACTTCGGGCACCACCAGGGCGTCGCCCTCAAGACGACCGGGTATCCGTACATCGGCTTCGACGAGCTGGTGCATTCCGCCTCGGACGACGAAAACGCCCTCGTCATCGTCCTTGACCATCTCGAGGACCCGCAGAACGTCGGCTCGATCCTCCGCACGGCCTGCGCCGTCGGGGCGACGGGCGTCGTGATTCCCGAGGACCGCGCGTGCGGCATAACGCCCGCCGCGGTCCGCGCCTCAGCAGGCGGCGCGGAGCACATCAGGGTCGCGCACGTCGTGAACCTTCCGCGCGCAATGGAGGAGCTCAAGGAGGCCGGGCTCTGGTTCACCGGACTCGACTGGGGCGAAGACGCCAAGCCCTACACGAAGATCGACTTCCGCGGCAAGGTCGGACTCGTCGTCGGCGCGGAGGGGAAGGGCATCTCCCGTCTCGTCCGCGAGAAGTGCGACTTCATCGCCGAACTTCCGATGCCGGGCGGCTTCGAGTCGCTCAACGCCGGCGTCGCGGCGGCGGTCGCGATGTACGAGATCGTGCGCCAGCGCGGATGAAGTTCCTCGAAGAGCTCGCCGCGAGGCGCAGGTTCGGGATGAAGCCCGGACTCGACGCGATCCGCGGCACATGCGCCGCGCTGGGCGATCCGCAGAAGTCGTTCAAGGCGATCCACGTCGCAGGCACCAACGGAAAGGGCGCGGTCTGCGCAATGCTCGACGCCGCGCTGCGCGCAAACGGACTGCGCGTCGGACGCTACACCTCGCCCCATCTCGTCAAGCTCAACGAACGCTTCTTCCTCGACGGCGCGCCGATTGGCGACGATGCGCTTTCCGCCGCGGCCGAAAAGGTCGCGAAGATCGCACCCGACGACCTCACTTTCTTCGAGGCGCTTACCGCCGTCGCGTTTCTCGTGTATGCGGACGCGAAGGTCGACTATGCGGTTCTCGAGACCGGACTCGGCGGACGCCTCGACGCGACGAACGTGTGCGTTCCGGAGCTGTGCGTCATCACGCGCATCGGACTCGACCACTGCGATTGGCTCGGCGACACTGTGGAGAAGATCGCGTCCGAAAAGGCCGGGATAATAAAGCCACACGTTCCCGTCGTCCTTGGAGAGAATTTGCCCGAGGTTCGCGCAGTCGTCGAGGCGCGCGCGAAGGAAGTCGGCGCGCCGTTCTTCTATGCGCCCGACGTCGCGTCCGCGGCAGATGTGCCGCGCGATTTCCCGCTTGGCGGGACGTTCAACCGCGAGAACGCCGTGACCGCGCTCGCCGCGCTGAAGGTGCTCGGGAAGGGCGACGCGAGCGGATTCGCCGATGTAGTCTGGCCGGGGAGATTCCAGCGCGTCGAAAACTTCATCATCGACGGAGCGCACAATCCGCCCGCCGCGCACGCCCTTGCCGAGGCGCTTCGCGAGCTGCACCTTTCGGAGCCGCTTGCGCTAATCGCGGGCTTCTGCGGAGACAAGGACGTCGGAGACGTTCTGTCGATTCTCGCTCCGTTCGTAAAGAAGGGGTATGCGGTAAGGACGAACAATCCGCGCTCGCTCTCGGCCGAGGAGACGGCGGAGAAGATGCGCGCCGCCGGAATCGACGCCGTCGCGGCCCCCTCGCTCGCCGCGGCAATTGGCTCTGCATCTTCCGCTCCGCGCGCCCTAATCTGCGGTTCGCTTTTCCTCGCAGGCGAGGCGCTTGTCGAGCTCGGAGCATATCCCTGGCCGAATCCCCGCTTTGACGCCGCGGAGCTTCTCAGGGGCGCAGCGGGGAGTGGCCGAAGTATGAGCGGTACGAACGGCAGAAGTACTGCGGCGAGTTGAAGCCCGTTCGCGCGGCTATCTCCTTGACGCTGAGGCGTCCTTCCGCTATGAGGCGCGCGGCCTCGTTCATCTTGAGCGAGAGGATGTACTTCCCGACGCTCGTCCCGAACGCGGCGCGGAAGCGCTTCTCCACCGCGGTAGACGACTTGCCCGTGACTTCTACGACGTCCGCGGCGGATATCGGACGCGAGATGTTCCTGTCTATGTGGACTAGCGCGTCCGCGAACCAGGGAGGCGTCACGGGATGGTGCTCAGTGGACGCGCGCTCGATAAGTTCGAGCGGCGGGACGCGGAAGGGCGGATGCCACTTCTTCGCGGGGGTGTGTTCCATCGCGGACTGCAGCAGGCGCGCCGCGGCGCGTCCCACTCCGTATGCGTTCGGGTCTATGCTCGAGAGCGGCGGAGTAGAGAACGAGCAGAGAAGCGCGTCGTTGTCCACGCCGAGTATCGCTGCCTCGCGCGGGACGTCTATTCCGACGTCGTTCGCGACCTGGAGGAGCTGGAGGGCGCGCAGGTCGTTCGCGCAGAAGACGGCGACGGGGAAGGCGAGCGAGCGGAACCAGCGCGTAAGCGCGCGCGCGTCCTTCGGACGCTCCGGCGACTCGTTGAAGACGACCGAGTCGTCCGGCGGCTCCTCTACGTCGTACGACTCGCACGGTTGTCCCGCCTCCGCGAGGCGCGCGGCGAATGCGTCGCGCCGCACGTCCGAATAGGCGGTGCCGGAAAATCCGCAGTATGCGAAGGACGAGTATCCCTTGGAGAGGAAGTACTCCGCCGCCATTCGTCCGACTCGGACATGGTCCGTCTCCACCCTCACGAAGCCCGTCCCCTCGAAGTGGCTGAAGACATCGACGACAGGCATGCGGCAGCGGGTGAGCGTGCTGCAGGTGCGCGCGTCCGCAACGCGCGCGACGACTCCGTCGTATGCGTCGAGCGAGCATGGATCGGAGATGTCTGCGGGCGTCAGGAGCCGCAGCAGCCAGTCGCGGCGTTCCTGTCCGTATCCCGCGATGCCGCGGACGAGTCCGCGGCCGTATTCGCGCGAGTTTTCGATTATGAGCGCAATCCGTTTCATGTCGGGTTTCTTTCCGTGCAATCCTGCATTGCAGATATTATACCATTTCCGTCCGCCGCCGCGTTGACTCGCGGACTGGTTTTGCTATAATACTCGGGAAAGGGAGGCTTGTATGGGAAAACTGCTTTTCATTGTTGCATCTGCGGCGGCGCTCGCTGCGCACGCCGCGGCGGAGCTCGCGGAGACGCCGACGGGCGTGAGGCTCGCGCGCGACGGACGGACCGTGTGGAACCTCGAGATCGAGACGCCCGAGGGCCGT
>JAFPDR010000080.1 GCA_017389885.1 Kiritimatiellia bacterium | reverse complement strand
GAGCCGCTTCCAGAGCGCGGTGCGGAACAGCGGACCGAACAGGCGGTGCGAGTGGTGCTTCTTCTTGGGCCACGGGTCGGGGAAGAACACGTAGACCGTGCGCGCGTGGTGCGCGGGGAGGAGGTAGTGGAACGTGTACAGCGCCTCGAGGCGGAGCACCTTCGCGTTCTCTATGTTGCCGCGGCGGCACTTGCCGTCGAAGAGCCGCACGCGCTCGAGCATGCGCTCGATGCCGAGGAAGTCGCAGCCGGGGTTCGCCGCCGCGCGAGAGGTGAGGAACTTGCCCTTCCCGCAGCCGACTTCGATTTCGAGCGGACGCGACAGGTCGAACTCGAGCGGCTTGCAGGGGTCCGTTACGCGGATGATATGGTCAGCCATGGAAGAAATACCAGTAGATCGCCCAGTTGATTCCGAGCGAGTAGATGTTTGCGACGAAGTCGTCGATCACGATGCCGAGTCCGCCGGGGATCGACTGGAGCCCCCTGCACGGCCACGGCTTTATTATGTCAACAGCGCGCACGACGCAGAAGAACACGAGCATCGACCACCACGGGAGCTCCAGGATCGGGATTCCGATGAACGATATCGGATACAGCATCCACTCGTCGGCGGTGATCCTGCCGTCGTCCTTTATCCCGAGCTCGCGCTCGGCGATGTCGCAGAACGGCACCGCGAGAAGCGCGAAGCCGATGGCGGACATGATTTGCAGAGGCAACGGAAGCGCCGCCGCGCCGTATGCGAGCACCACCCCGGGGATCGACCCGAACGTCCCTGGCGCGAAAGGCGCGACGAGCCCGAGCCCGAAGCCGGAGGAAACGAAAAGACAGAACTTCCTCATCGTCAGACCGTCCTCCCGACGAGCTTTTCGGCAAGCGCCTTCAGGAACGACGCGTCGCCAGGCAGCTTCGCGAGCGCTGCGACGGCGGCCCCGGTTGTCTTGCGGACGAGCTCCTCGGTCTTCTCCCTCGGATACGGGGAGTCGCCGTCGAGAAGGTCGTCTTCGTACTGGAACGCGAGCCCGAGGTTGAGCGCGAACTCCCTCAGCGAGGCGATGTCCTCTTCGCTTCCCCCTCCGGCGTAGCCGCCCATAGCGGCGGCCGCCACGAAGAGGTCTGCCGTCTTGTGGGTGTAGACGAAGTCGACGGATTGCGCAGGCAGTGGCGCAGGGCCGCCAGAAGCCCCGTCCGTTCCGCCCTCGCGCTTAAGATCCTCAACCTGCCCCTGCACGACCCCGACTCCTGCGGAGCCGAGCGCCGCGACTATCTGCGCCGCGCCGCGCGGCGCATTTGCCGCGGTCAGGAACGCGAGCGCCTGCAGCGCGTCGCCGGCGAGTATCGCGTTCGCCTCGCCGAACTTCTTCCAGACCGTCGGCTTGCCGCGCCGCTCCACGTCGTCGTCCATCGCAGGCAGGTCGTCGTGGATGAGCGTGTAGTTGTGAAGGAGCTCGATCGCCGCCGCCGGGAAGCGCGCGTCCTCCGCCCTGCCTCCGACCGCGACGGCCGAGGCGAGGCAGACGAGCGGGCGTATCCGCTTGCCGCCGGTCCCGACGGCGTAGCGCATCGCCTCGCTCAGCGCCGCGGGGCGTTCGTCCGCCTTAGGCAGAACCTCGTCAAGCGTCCTCTCGACAAGTTCAAGGTATTCCTCTCGTTTCATCGGGACACATTATACCAAATTCTGCCGCGCATTTGCCGCGCCGACAGGCAATCCGCCGATCGGTCAATCAGCCAATTTACGCAGAGCGGAGTCGATTTCCGCGATGTAGTTGGTGGAGAATTCGTACGCCGTGAGCTCCTCCTCGGACAGCGCGGCGAGTCCGCCGCGGAGGGCGATGTCGCGAGCGGACTCGAACGCCGCGCGGGCGGAGGCGAGATCGCCCTTGCCGCGGTTGTAGCGCGCGCGGCCTTCGTAGAAGCGGAGGCGCACGCTCGACGGATTCCTGGCCTCGCCCTCCTCGAGTATCCTGAGCGCGAGGGGAAGGTCCTTCATCATGTCTCCCGCGACGTACGCAGCCGTCGTCCATGCGTCGATGTCGTGCGGGGACGCCGCGACCGAGGCCCAAAGCCACGGAATCAGCTCTACGGTGTCCTTCCCGGCGAGATGGCGGTGCACGCGCGGTGCGCGGACGCGCGAGTTTATCCACGCCCAGGGGTCGAACGCTTCGGGATCGCCGTGGCCATCGTGTCCGTGCGCACACTCGCCGCAGCCGCAGCCCTCGCCGTGTTCGTGCGCGTGCTCTTCGCCGTGCGAGGCGTGGCAGTCCATGTCTATTCCGCCGTGGAAGTAGCTGTCCGCCCTCCGCACCATCGCCTTTCCGAGCACCGCGCGCGCGTCGCCGAACGCGACGGCAAGGGCGCCCTCTCCGCTCGCAATCTGCGGCATCGCGTCGCCGCCGCGGAGGTGGCGCATCGCGGACGGAACGGCCAGCGCGGCGAAGGCCGCGGCGGCGAGCGCTGTCGCGCCGAGCCTCACAGGCGCCTCCTGCGGAGGACGAGCGCGGCGAAGGCGAGAAGAACCGCGATGTATGCGACGGCATAGAGCACGACGACGGAGAACACCATTCCGTCGACCGCTCCCCATCCGTGCACGAGACGCTGGCGCATGTCGAAGAACTCCGCGTGCGGGGCGACGGCGTACACCGCCTTCACAAGCCACGCGAGCGCGGGGCTCAGCCCTTCCGCGTATTCCGGCAGCCGCCGCCCGAAGAAGAACATCCCGACGAGGACAAGCGAGGACAGGGTCAGGTTCGCCGAAGCCGACACGAGGAGAGACCCGAGAAGAGACACTGCGACCGCGAGCGCGACGAAGGCGAAGTGGAGCGCGACGGCCTGCGGAAGCTCCGCGGCAAATGCGCCGCCCCTGAGGAGCACGCTCGCGGCGAAGAGGATGTAGAAGAACGCGAGCGCGGACCAAGAAGCCGCGAGCGCGCCGATGTACTTTCCGACGAGAAGCCTTCCGCGGGAGACCGGCTTCGCGAGGAGCGGATATATCGTGCGCGACTCGAACTCCGGCGGGAAGAGCCGCTGGCCCGCGCCGAGCGCGACGAAGAGCGAGAATCCCCACACGAGGAGAAGCGCGACTTCGTCGAGATAGCGAGACGCACCTTCCGCTCCGAACGGCGAGGCCATCGAGAGCGGAACCATCAGCGCGAGTCCGAGCAGCACGAGCGCGAACACGTCGTTGCGCCGCCACAGCTCGAGGAACGAGAGCTTCACCAGCGCCTTGACCTGCCGAAGGAAACTGAACGAACGTCTTTTCATCATATTGCACTTCCCCCTATTCAATGCTGTATTAAACGAACTGGATTTCCCGCAGACGACAGCGTTGCACATGATGAACTTTGTGCCGAGCCAGCGAATGCCCCCGTAAGCCGATCATCGTCGTCATAGAAATAGCGAATAGTCATTCCAGCCCCTCCATTGTACGAAAGGGGCGATGTGTC
>JAFPDR010000079.1 GCA_017389885.1 Kiritimatiellia bacterium | reverse complement strand
GGAATGGGCGACGTGAAGGTCGGCGGAAACTACGCCGCCGGGATCTTCGCGCACGAGAAGGCGAAGAAGGAGGGCTGGCCCGTCGAGCTCTACCTCGACGCGAAGACGCACAAGTACGTCGAGGAGTTCGCGACTTCCAACTTCGCGGGCATCACGAAGGACGGGACCTACGTCACGCCCGACTCGTGCTCCGTGCTCCCGTCCGTCACGAACATGTCGCTGCGCCAGTGCGCGAAGGACCTCGGCATCAAGGTCGAGGTGCGTCCCGTCCCGTACACGGAGATCAAGAAGCTCCAGGCCGTCGCGGCGCTCGGAACGGCCGTCGTGATCACGCCCGTCTGGGAGATCACGCGCGGCAAGGACGTCATCAAGGTGAGCGATCCGGACGTGGTGCATCCGACGCTGCAGAAGCTCTACGACCGCGTGCAGGGAATCCAGTACGGACTCGTCAAGGACACGCACAAGTGGTGCTTCGAGGTCGTCTGATCGAAAATGCGAAGTTTCCGCGCAGATGTCTTGAAAGTTATGCTATAATATAGGCATGAAAATGATGCTGGGCATAATTCCGGAAGGCATCTGCGCATGACTGTGCGCAAGGCCATCGTGCTGGCGGCGGGGCTGGGCACTCGCCTGAGGCCCTTCACTTGCGCCACGCCGAAGCCGCTTCTTCCGGTGTGGGGCGAGCCGATGCTCGCCCGCATCGTTTCGCTTCTCAGGGAGAACGGGGTTGACGACATCGTCGTGAACTGCCACTACCTTCACGAGCAGGTGGAGGCGTGGTGCGCGGCGAACGGATGCCGCGCGTCGTACGAGCCGGAGATACTCGGCACGGGCGGAGTCCTCAATCCGCTCCGCGGGTGGATCGGCTCGGAGCCGTTTTTCCTCGTGAACGGCGACATTGTGGTGGAGGGGATCGAAGGCCTCGAGGGGCTCACGCGGTTCGGCAGGGTCGACGGCGCTGGCGAGGTCGTCGCTAACGCGCTCGTCACCGAGGAGGGCCCGCGCACGATCGAGGTCGAGCCCGAGAGCGGAGTCGTCACGAACTGGAAGAGCGACGACGCCGGATTCCCCGGGACCTTCACCTACTGCGGCTTCGCGTGCCTCAGTCCGGAAATACTGAAATACGTCGAGCCGTCCGGCTTCTCCACTATAGTGCAGGCGTACGAGCGCGCGATGGCGGAGGGGAAGTTCGTTCGCGCGGTGGCGCCGAAGGGCCTTATGTGGACCGACGCCGGAACGGTCGCGAGCTACATGGAGCTCAACCGCGACGGAGACGAAAACGCCTTCGCGTCCATCCCGCAGGTCAAGTCCGCTATGGAGGCGGCGGGTCTGGAGGGGCGCGTCGAGTTCCTCGGCGCGCGGGGGAGCGACCGCGCGTTCTTCCGCTGCGACGGCGCGGTGATCGTGGTCTACGACGACTCCAGGCGCGGGGAGAACGCGCTCTACGCCGGCCACGCGCGGTTCCTCAAGTCTAAGGGCGTTCCCGTTCCGGAGGTGCTTGCAGATCTGCCGGAGATCAAGACGCTCGTCCTTGAAGACGCGGGGGCGGAGCGCAAGGCGTCGTTCGTCGACTCGGCGCGCGTCATCGAGGCTCTTGCCGAGTTCAACGCGGTTGACGCGTCTGGCATACGCCTCCTGCCCGGCTTCGACGAGTCGGCGTGGAAGTGGGAGCGCGACCTCTTCACGGAGCACTGCCTCGGGTCGCGCTTCATGCGCGAGATGCCGAAGGACGTCGAGAGGGAGCTCGAGTCCGTCGCTGAGCTTTTGGAGAAGGAGCCTAAGTCGCTCGTGCACCGCGATTTCCAGTCCACGAACGTCCTGTGGAAGAACGGAAGGCCCCGCTTCATCGATTTCCAGGGCATGCGCCTCGGCCCTGCGGTCTACGACCTCGCGTCTTATCTCTACGATCCTTACGTGGCGCCTCTCGACGACGAAAGGCGGCTTGCGCTCATCAGGGCGTACGAGAAGCGTGCTGGGCGCGAGGGGCTCGACAAGGTCGTGCCGTTCGCGGCGGTGCAGCGGCTCGTGCAGTGCCTCGGCGCGTACGGCAGGCTCGCGTCCGTCGGCCAGCCCCAGTTCGGGAGGTGGGTGATGCCGGCGCTGCAGAACCTCCTTTCCGCCGCCGACGAGGCGGGGCTTGACGCCGTCGGCGCGCTTGCGGAGGATCTCATCGCGGCGGAGACCAAGCGTTCGGCGAAGCGCGCCAGGTGCTCGTGCGGACACGACCACGAAGGGGAGTGCGGGGAGGAATGAACGCGATACGACAGTTCATCACCCGCGTTCGCGCCGCAGGGAAGCGGCGTGCCGGATACGTCACGACCGTGGCGATGGGCAGGACGCGCAGGTTCTGCGCGTGGGACATAGGCGACGACACGTTCATCTTCGAGAAGGGCGTGTCGCTCCACCTCCACGAGCGTCCGAGCGTGCTGATGGTCGAGAAGCGCGACCTCTGGTCGAAGCGTCCGGGACGCGTCTTCACGATGACGACGGGCAACCACTCGGTCGCGGCGTTTCCGCTTCTCGACGGACGCTTCTGGAAGATTTCGCATGTCCCCTCCGCTCGCCGCGGCGACGTCCTGATGCATTCGATCCTCTGCGCCAACGTGGTGTCCGGCGCGATAGAGATATCGCAGCGCGACGTCCCGGCGAAGAAGCTCTACGAGGCGGACGCGTGGCTGCTCGGCCCGGCGGGCTTCGGCATGGACGACATCGTGATGGGCGACAGGAACGAGACGGTCCTGGAGCACTACCGCGAGCTCGGGCAGGAGTGGCGCGTGAAGCCTCTCGCCTGGACGGAGGCGGAGATGAAGGTCGCGCTTGCCGCGGCGAAGAAGCGCATCGCCACGAAGCTCAGCTACTACCACTCCGCGCGCGGCGTGCATTTCCTCACATTCCCCGAGCTCAGCCGCTTCGCGCACCTCGCCGAGAGCGAGCCCGCGGAGTTCGTGCGCGGCATGAAGGAGCTCGTGTCGGTGTACGAGGGGCAGCCGTGCTCGTTCTGCCGAATGCCGAAGTACCGCGGGCACCACGAGATCGAGCTCTTCGGGCTCAGGCGCGGCGTCGCGCAGGAGAGGCTCATCCCGGCGCTCGAGCAGCTCATGGAGGCCGTCGCGCTCGGGAGGCTCGGACAGCTCGGCGTCATCCAGAGGGCGCAGGAGATACTTTCCCTCTACGAGTCGCTCCTCACGCGGCCCGAGTTCGCGGACGAGACCTCCCCGGCCTTCGTCGAGACGCTCTACATGTACATAACGGGCGAGATATACTCCGTCGCGGGCGAGGGCTCCACTCCCGCGTTCGACGACAGGCGCACGGCGCTCCCCGGCGCGACGTACGTCGGCGGACGCGCGGTGCTGCATCCCGGCGCGGACGCGAGGAGCGAGGTGCTGCTCTCGAACCTGCGCGGCCTCATGTCGAAGGACGAGATCGTGCTCTACGCCAACGTGTACGAGATCCGCGAGGAGGACGACGTGCCGATCGGGAAGGGCAAGACGCGCGAAATCGTCTTCAGGACGAACCGCCGTCCGCTCGAGAAGAGCCTCATCGAGAAGCGCCTCTCGAGCGCGAAGCGGGACTACGGCAGCTACATGCTCGCGCGCATCGGGGCGCTGAGGTCGCTCGGCATATCCCTGAGCAGGAACTACCTCCTCCTGCGCCGCCGTCCGCAGACGGGGCGCCGCCCCGTGGACTTCTACATCCGCGAGCGCTGCGAGGGCGAGCCGATGGACTCGATCCCCGCGACATACTTCTGCAACGCGGACGACGCGTCCGTCGAGGAGAAGGACGTCGTGCTCGGCATCGCGACGCTCATGGGCGACGCGGCCGCGCAGAACATGGCGATGAAGAAGTACGACCCGAAGACGCACTCCCCTCTCTACGGCGTCGGCAAGGAGATCTACGAGTTCGAGTACGACATAATCCGCCAGCGCGTCGTGCCGAAGAGCGTCGCGACGTGCTCGATCCGCGGAAGCTTCGGCTGGCCCGACATCTCGTTCACGGACGAGAACCTGCGCGCGCTCGCGTCGTTCTACTTCACCCACTTCGCCCACGCGCTCAAGATATACCAGAAGAAGCACGCGGTCACGATGGAGGAGGTCGCGGAGCGGTTCATGGGCGGCTTCGAGTACCGCACGCACGCGCTGTCGTGGCAGCTCTCCGTCATGCGCGACAAGTTCGAGAACTTCCGCCCCGGCCTCCCGCGTGCGTACGACTTCGACCGCAAGTGGGCGTTCCTCATGTGGTCCCTCGAGCGCCAGGAGCGGCGAATGCCGTGGCTGCGGCGCATCTTCATGGAGAAGGTCGCGCTTGTCGAGGCAGTGCCCGAGTCCGAGGCCGCCGGGCTGCCGGCGGACTTCGACGACGAGATCACGTTCGGCGGACCCGACGTCGGGCTTTGACGCGCGCGCCTACACGCGCGCGTATACCGCCATGTCATCCGGGATCGGCGCGGTGAAGTCCATCTTCACGCCTTTCGTCGGATGCCACAGCGAGAGCTTCCACGCATGGAGCATCTGCCGCGCCGGCACCGGGTCGAGGCGCTTGTCGAGCGCGGACTTCCCGTAGACCCTGTCGCCTATCACCGGACACCCCAGCGAGGCCATGTGGACGCGGATCTGGTGGGTGCGCCCCGTCTCGATGCGGCAGATCACAGTTGAGATGCCGGGCTGAGCCGAGGCCAGCTGCCAGTTCGTGATCGCGACCTTGCCGTTCCGCTCGACGATCGCCATGCGCTTGCGGTCGACGGGGTGGCGTCCGATGAGGTTCTCGATCCTCCCCGAGTCGAGCCGCGGCCTTCCGTGGACGACGGCGAGGTACGTCTTCTCGACGCACTTGTGGGACGCGAACGCCTTCGCGAGCGACTCCATCGCCTTCTGCGTCTTGGCGACGGCGAGGAGTCCGGACGTGTCCTGGTCGAGCCTGTGGACGATGCCCGGGCGCGCGACGCCTCCGATGCCGGCGAGGTCGGGGCAGTGGTGGAGAAGGGCGTTGACGAGCGTGCCTGTGAAGTGCCCGGGCGCGGGGTGTACGACCATTCCCGGCGCCTTGTTCACGACGAGCATCTCATCGTCCTCGAAGACGACGTCTATCGGAATGTCCTCCGGCTGCGGCACCGCGGGGACGGGCGGCGGGATCTCGACCTCTATCTCGTCGTCCTCCGCGACCTTCATCCCCGCCTTCGTCGCAACCGCGCCGTTGACGGTGACGTGTCCGGACTTCACGAGCCCCTCTATCCTCGACCTCGAGAAGTCGGGGTAGGATTCGAGAAGCCTCTTGTCTAACCGCTGCATGCCGCATAGTATACCAAAATCGCAAATCTCGGGGGTGAAAAATAATGCATTTTACCCCCTTGTCAGCGGGGCATAAATAATGATATACTATTCTTTCAATTCGGAAAAGCAAAGGAAAGCAACATAATGCCGACTATCAACCAGTTGATCCGCAAGGGGCGCCATCCCCTCGCATCGCATTCGAAGTCGCCTGCGCTGGCGGCGTGTCCGCAGCGCCGCGGCGTGTGTCTCGTCGTCAAGACGATGACCCCCAAGAAGCCTAACTCCGCCCTCCGCAAGGTCGCCCGTGTGCGCCTCACGACCGGCGTCGAAGTCACGGCCTACATCCCCGGCGAAGGCCACAACCTCCAGGAGCACAGCGTCGTTCTCGTGCGCGGAGGCCGTGTGAAGGACCTTCCGGGCGTCCGCTATCACATCGTCCGCGGCAAGCTCGACTCCCTTGGCGTCGCAGGCCGCAACCGCAGCCGCTCCAAGTACGGCATGAAGCGCCAGAAGAAGGAGGAGAAGTAAGCCATGAGCCGCAGGGGCAAGACAATCGTCAAGCGCGTCGTTCTCGATCCGAAGTACAATTCGGAGCTCGTCGCGCACATGATCCGCGTCATCATGAAGGACGGCAAGAAGACCGTCGCCGAGAGGATCGTCTACGGCGCGATCGACAAGGTCGCCGAGAAGATGAAGGAGGATCCGTCCAAGTTCGTCAAGGACGAGAAGCAGTTCGAGGATCCGCTCGAGGTCGTTTCCGCCGCGATCGACAACATGAAGCCGCAGGTCGAGGTGAAGACCCGCCGCGTCGGCGGCACGACCTATCCGGTTCCCGTGCCGATCGCCGCCAACCGCCAGCTGTCGCTCGCCCTCCGCTGGACGACGCAGTACGCCTCCGCGCGCCACGGCGCCGGAATGCCCGCCGCCGTCGCAGCCGAGATCATCGACGCGTTCCAGGGCCAGGGCAACGTCATCAAGAAGCGTGACGACGTCCACAAGATGGCCGCAGCCAACAAGGCGTTCGCGCATTACGCCTGGTAAACACCAGCGCTTTTCCGAATGAAGAAGGGGACGGGGCTTCGGCTCCGTCTCCTTTCGTTTTCCCCTGTCCGCTTTCCCTATTCGCCGTCAACCCCCGCGCCGAAGAGCGCGAAGTCTCCGCGCGTCGGATCGTCCGGGAACGCCTCCGCGAGCGCGGCGGTGAGTCGCCTCGCGGCGCACATGGAGGCGCAGGCGCTTTTCACGAGTCCGAGCTTCTTCGCCTCCTGGAGGACGTGCGTGTCGAGCGGGATGACGAGTGTGCGGCGGTCGATGAAGCCGGACCACAGTCCGAGGTCCACGGGAGAGCCGCTTCGGACCATCCACCTCAGGAACATGCACACGCGCTTGCACGCCGACTTGGGGTCCTTCGGCACGACCGCCTCGGAGCCTGCCTCGCGGAACTTCGCGCAGATCGCCTCCACTGCCTTCACGGCGTCGCCTTCGGCCGCGGACCTTACGAAGCCTCCGAGCGTTCCGTGCTCCTCCATTATGCCGCGGTACGCGCGGAAAAACGAGTTCATCGTCGCGTAGGTGAAGAACCTGTAGAAGCAGCGCGCGTCGTCCGGACGGAAGTCGCGCTCGAAGGCGCCAGTGCGTATCCACCTGTCGACGTCGCGTCCTGCGCAGTCGACGATCCGCTGTATCTTCGGAAGGAACTGCGCGCGGCTCCCGAAGCTTAGCGCGGACGCGACGAACGCCGTCGCCTCGCGGTTCGCGTCCCCTTCGACGGCGTGCATGAACTGCGAGGGGTCGCCCGTGCCCTCGTACATGAACGAGCGCGTCTCGTACTTCTCCGCGCAGCTGCAGAGGACGGACTTCGTCCTGGCGTCCATGCCGTCAGTCCGCGGACGCGGGCTTGTAGTCGAGGTATCCGGCGACGCCGGAGGCGTTGTTGGACGGGAAGTGCACTTCGACGCCGGCGGCCTCGATGAGCATCCTGATGTTCGTCTTCGCGATCTTCATCGAGTCGTACTTCATCGTGAGCGTCCTCTTCTCGAAGTCGAACGAGAAGGTGTCGGGGCGGATCCCCTCGTAGACATGGGGGTTCTGCCCGGGCTTGCGGACCGTGAACGCGTCCACGACCTTCTGCCTGTTCTCCTGCGTGAGGCCGGGTATCTCCACGGTGAACTCGCGCACGTCCTCCCTGCGGCATCCCGAAAGCGCCGCGGCGAAGGCAAGCGCCGCCAAGAGCACGACGCCAATTGCACGGGGGGCGCGAGAGGCGCGAGGGGCATGTGAATCATAGCTCATGACTTTCCAACCTTACTTAAACGTACTGACGTCCTTGCCGGGTCCGAACGGGGAAAGCTCGCGCAGGTTCGCGATTACGGGCGGGAGCTTCTCGAGCACGTAGTCGACTTCCTCGTCCGTGCTGTAGCGCGAGAGCGAGAAGCGCACCGAGCCGTGGACCGCGGTGAAGGGGACTCCCATCGCGCGGATGACGTGGCTGGGGTCGAGCGATCCCGAGGCGCACGCGGAGCCGGTGGAGATGCAGATGCCGAGGTCGCTCAGGTGGTAGGCGATGGCCTCTCCCTCGATGTACTCGAACGAGACGTTGAGCGTGTTGGGGAGGCGGTTCTCCTTGTCGCCGTTGACGCGCACGTCGGGGCACTTCGCGAGTATCCCGGCCTCGAGCCTGTCGCGGAGCGCGGTGAGCTTCCTCTCCTCGTCGGCCATGCCGAGGCGCGCGAGCTCGCAGGCCTTGGCGAGCCCGACGATGTAGGGGACGTTCTCGGTGCCGGCGCGGCGCCCGGACTCCTGGTGCCCGCCGAGCATGAAGGGCTTGATCTTCGTGCCCTTGCGCACGTACATGAAGCCGATTCCCTTGGGGGCGTGGAACTTGTGACCCGAGATGGACAGCATGTCGACGGGAACGGCCTGGACGTCGATCTTCGCCTTTCCGGCGGCCTGCACCGCGTCCGTGTGGAGGACCGCGCCGTATTCCCTGCATATCTCCGCGATCTTCGCGATCGGGAAGAGCGTCCCCGTCTCGTTGTTCGCCCACATCGCGGAGACGAGCTTCGGGCCCTTCGCGGAGGCGAGCTCGGCGCGCAGCTGGTCGAGGTCGATCTGCCCGACGCCGTTCACCGGCAGCTCCACCGTCTCGTGTCCCTGCGCCTTGAGCCTCCTAACGGGCTGGAGGACGGCCGGATGCTCCACGGCTGTCGTGATGACCTTGAGGTCTTTGCCGAACCAGTCCGCCGTGCCGCGGATCGCGGCGTTGTCGGATTCCGTCGCGCACGAGGTGAAGATGATCTCCTCGGGCGAGCAGTTCACGAAGCGGGCGACCTCCTCGCGCGCGCGGTCTACGTACTTGGCGACGCGCCCCCCGAACGCATGCATCGAGCTCGGGTTCCCGTAGAGGCCGTCGAGGAACGGAAGCATAACGTCGCGCACCTCGGGCGCCACGCGCGTGGTCGCGTTGTTGTCGAAATACACTGTCTTTTCCATTGGGGATATTATACCACATTTTGTTTCGCCCCGCGCGGCGCATTCGCCGCAAAATTTGGTATAATTAGGGAACAGTCATCTTAAAACACCACACAAAAGGAGAAAACGAAAATGAAGATGCTCACGGCGGTTGCGCTCGCGGCCATGTCGGTCGTCATCGCGGGATGCGGCGAAAAGGACGACGGAACGAGGAAGTTCACGGTAGGGTTCGACGCGGACTTCCCTCCGTACGGATTCAAGGAGGGCAGCGAGTACAAGGGCTTCGACCTCGACCTCGCGCGCGAAGTCTGCGCGCGCAGGGGCTGGAAGTTCGTCGCAAACCCCATCAACTGGGACGCGAAGGACATGGAGCTCAACTCCGGCTCGATCGACTGCATCTGGAACGGCTTCACGATCCAGGGGCGCGAGGATGCGTATACATGGACCGTCCCCTACGTCGACAACTCCCAGGTCGTCCTCGTCAAGGCAGGCTCGCCCATCAAG
>JAFPDR010000078.1 GCA_017389885.1 Kiritimatiellia bacterium | reverse complement strand
CCGGCGACGGCGAGTTCGCGGAAGCAGAGACGGCAGACGCCGAACTTGCGGATGTAGGCGTGGCGGCGGCCGCAGCGCTGGCAGCGGTTGTACGCGCGCACCTTGAACTTGGGCGTCTTCTTCTGCTTTTCGATTAGACACTGTTTAGCCATGGATTAGTTCCTTCCTGCGAAAGGCATGCCCATGGAGACGAGAAGCTCCTTGGCGGCCTTGTTGTCGGTCGAGCTGGTCACGAACGTGATGTCCATGCCGGAGTGCGCGCTCGCGTCGAGGAGCTCGGGGAATATCGTGTGCTCCTTGATGCCGAGCGTGTAGTTGCCGCGCCCGTCGAAGCCCCTGTTGGAGACTCCGCGGAAGTCGCGGATCCTCGGGAGCGCCGCCGAGATGAGGCGGTCTGCGAACTCCCACATGCGCTCGCCGCGGAGTGTGACCTTCGCGCCGATGACCATGCCCTCGCGCAGCTTGAAGTTCGAGATCGACTTCTTGGCCTTGCAGAGCTGGGGCTTCTGTCCGGTGATCGCCGCGAGGTCGTCCACGAGGGACTTCTGCTCGTCCTTCGAGACGATGCCGAAGCCCATGTTGATGACGATCTTCTGCAGGCGCGGAACGAGCATCCTGTTCGTGGTGCCGAGCTTCTTCTCGAGCTCGGGAACCATGCGGCTCGCGTATTCGTCCTTTAGTCTTGCCATGATGTTTCGTTCCTTCCTTAGAGGGCCTTGCCGCTCTTGACCGAGACGCGGGCCTTCTTGCCGTCCTTCTCGCCGGTGCGCACGCGCGTGCCGGCCTTCTTCTCGGCGTCGTAGGGCATGAGCTTGCACAGCCTGATGGGCAGCTCGACGTCTATGATGCCGCCGGGCGTCTTCTCGGTGCGCCTCACGGCCTTCTTGTGGACGTTGATTCCCGCGACGACGGCCGTGCCCTTCTTGGGGTCGACCTTCGTGACGGTGCCCGTCTTGCCGGCGTCATTTCCGCTGACGACGATGACGGTGTCGTTTTTCCTGATTCGTGCGATAGCCATTTTGGTCAGCTCCTTCTCAGACGACTTCCGGCGCGAGCGACAGGATCTTCATGTAGAGACCGTGGAGCGCGTCGTTGTCCTTGTTGATTTCGCGCAGTTCGCGCGGAACGGGTCCGAACACGCGCGAGCCGATCGGGTTCTTCTTCGAGGAGTCCAGCAGGACGCAGGCGTTCTGGTCGAAGTGGACCGTCGAGCCGTCGGCGCGGCGGATGGGGTTGCCGGTGCGGATGACCACTGCCGTGGCGACCGAACCCTTCTTCACGGCCCCTGTCGGGGACGCTTCCTTGATCGCGACGCGGATGAAGTCGCCGAGGTGGGCGTACTCCTTGCGCTGCTTGAGGATGCGGAAGCACATCGCGCGCTTGGCGCCTGTGTTGTCCGCGACTACGAGGTTGGAGAGTTCCTGCAACATTTCGGGGTTCTCCTTACTTCACGATGCGCCAGCGCTTCGTGGCGCTGAGCGGACGCGTTTCCATGATGGTGACGGTGTCGCCGACCTTGGCCGTGTCGGCCTCGTCGTGCGCCTGGTAGTTCTTCGTGCGCGTGATCACCTTGCCGTACACCGGGTGAAGCTCGCGGTACGAGACCTGGACTTTGACGGTCTTCGCGCCGGACTTCGAGACGACGACGCCCTTGCGGACCTTGCGCGCGCCGCGGTTGTTGTTTTCCGTGCTCATTAGATCTTGACTCCTGCGCGGGTTATGAATTTCGTATGGATTCCGATCTTGGTCGCCGCGAGACGGAGGCACTCCTTCGCGACTTCCTCGCTCACGCCGCCGACCTCGAAGAGGACCTTGCCGGGGAGGATGACGGCCGCCCAGAACTCCGGGTTGCCCTTTCCTCCGCCCATTCGGACTTCGATAGGCTTGCGTGTGACGGGCTTGTCGGGGAACACGCGGATCCAGAGCTTGCCCTTGCGCTTCATCTCGCGGTTGATCGCGACGCGGCACGCCTCGATCTGTGTTGCCGTGAGAAGGCCGCGCGTGAGCGCCTTCAGCCCGAACTCGCCGTACGCGAGCTCGGTGCCGGAGGTGGCGTATCCGGAGCGGTTGCCCTTCGAAACCTTGCGGAACTTTACTCTCTTAGGCATCAAAGGCATGGCTTACTTCCCTTCCTTGCGGTCTCCGCGCTCGCGGCGCTCGCGGCGCTCGCCGCGGGGCTGACGGGCCTGGAAACCCTCTTTCTTGCAGATCCACACCTTGATGCCGATCTTGCCGGCCGTGGTGTTGGCTTCCGCGAAACCGTAGTCGATGTTCGCGCGGAGCGTGTGCAGCGGCACCTTGCCCTCGCGGGACCACTCGACGCGCGCGATCTCCGCGCCGTTGATTCGGCCGCCTGCGTGGACCTTGATGCCGTCGACGCCCATGTCCATCGCGACCTTCATCGCGCGCTTCATCGCGCGCTTGAGGGCGATGCGGCGCTCGAGCTGCTGGGCGATGCCCTCGGCGACGAGCTGAGCGTCGGCGTCGGCTCCCTGGACCTCCTTGATCTCGAGATAGACTTCCTTCTTGGTCATCTTCT